>JAIDNR010000062.1 GCA_029063695.1 Ruminococcus sp. | reverse complement strand
AGAGGACGTGATATGTATGATATTCATGAACATTCAGATAATAACGGCGATACAGAATAACTGCGGAGTATAATAAAATGATTTCATTTATAAAAGAAAAATTATCCACATGGGATAAGCTGAAGGCAGAAAAAAGACCGATTTTTATATACGGCATGGGCGACGGTGCATTGAAGATAATGTCGGTTTTCAGAGAAAAAGGTATACTTCTTTCGGGAATTTTCGCAAGCGATGAATTTGTGCGTGGTCACTCTTTTCAGGGCTATCGTGTACACAAGCTGTCTGAAATTGAGGAAATGGTGGAAGATTTTGTAATCGTCCTTGCATTTGCGGCAGGTTATCAGTCAATCGTTGACAAAATAACCACACTTGCCGAAAAACATACTCTCTATGTTCCCGATGTTCCTGTTGCCGGCGACGGACTTTTCACATACGAATACTGTGTTGAAAATGCACATAAAATCCAGCAGGTCTATGATATGCTCCATGATGATTATTCAAAACGTGTCTATGCCAATATAATAAATTTCAAGATAAGCGGCGATATAAGCTATCTCGCAAGCGTTACTACTCCGAAATCGGAGATTTACAGGGAAATCATCAAACCTCATCTCAATGAAACCTATGTTGATTTGGGTGCATACAACGGCGATACCATTCAGGAAGTGCTTGAAATTACAAGAGGTATCTATTCGGGCATTTATGCCATTGAACCTGACCGTAAAAATTTCAAGAAACTGTCAAGATTCGTTGACGGTATGCCGAATGTTTTCACGTTCAATGCGGCGGCATGGTGCGTTGATACTGAACTCCCTTTCGCACAAAAAGCAGGCAGACAGTCCACTATATGTGCAAGTTCTGATACTATGGTTCAGGCTCGCTCAGTTGACAGCATACTCGGCAAACACAGTGCAACTATAATCAAAATGGACGTTGAGGGCTTTGAACGTGAAGCAATATGGGGTGCGGCTAATACAATTGCAAGATATTCCCCTCGCCTTATGATTGCTCTTTATCACCGAAATGAGGATATTTTTGAACTGCCCCTGCTCGTAAAAAAAATCAATCCCGAATACAAGCTCTATATCCGTCATCAGCTTTATATCCCTGCATGGGAAACAAATTTATATGCCACTTTATAAAAAATCCTGCACCTGAAAAAATCAGGTGCAGTTTTTGTTTATAAATCTCTTTTTTCATAAATTCTCACAGATAACTGCCATGAAAGCAGGTACAGTACAGCAACTACAGCAAGAATAATCAACGGCAGAAATCCAGCTATACCTTTGAAAATATTATCACTTAAAATTGATGATGTCTGCAATAAAGCAACCGACACTCCGCCAACAATGCCGTTTATAATCATTAATACCATTCTGCCCTTTTCTGTATTTAACTTATAAACCAGCGGAAGAAGCAATGACGGATAAACAATTCCCATAATTAATGACAGGAGTATCAGTGTAAGCAATAAATCTGCCGAAAAACCGTTTTTTCCCAAAGCGATGGAAATCAGATAAGCGATAATGATAAACACAATTGACAAGGCATTCAGAATAAGTATCATTAAATATTTTGATAATACTATTTTTCTGCGTCCATACGGAAGTGCAAGTGAATACTGCTGCCATTTGCTTACTTCGTCCATATTCATAAAGCTGACTGACCATACCGACATGAACAACGGCACAATCAATAACATTCCAGTCTCTCCGCTGAAAATTCCAACAACAGCGAATGTAACAGTCAGAATTGTGATTGTAAGCCAGCTCTTGCGTAACATAAATAATTCTTTCAACAATAAACCTTTCATTTACTTTTCCTCCTTTACCATAAACACAAACAAATCTTCTATTGTAATCGGCTTGACTTCAAAAGTATGCGGAATTTTTTCCCTATCAATAAGTGCCTCAACGCCCCATTTGTTTACTTTTTTACCGATTACCGCTGATTTATCAAGTTCCATAAGCGTATTTTCAGTAGTATTTATAAAGCCGTACTGCTCAAGAAGTCTGTCTTTTTCCTCACACAGCATAAGTCTGCCGTTGTGCAGAAATGCAATGTAGTCGCATATTTTCTCCAAATCACTTACTATATGCGATGAAATAAGTATGGAGTGATTCTCGTCACGGGTGAAATCATTGAATATATCAACAATTTCGTCACGCACAACAGGGTCAAGACCGCTTGTCGGTTCATCAAGTATAAGCAGTTTCGCATCGTGGGAAAGTGCAACTGCAATGCCCATTTTCATTTTCATTCCCTTTGAAAACGATTTGAACGGCTTTTTTTCAGGCAACTTGAATTTGCGGATATATTCATTGAAAACATTATCCTGCCAGTTATCGAAACTGTTTTTCATAATGGCATGAATTTCTTTGACATTAAATTCCTGAGGAAGTCCGACTTCATCAAGTACAACGCCGATGTCGTTTTTTGTCTCAGCCGACGGCTCTTTGCCGAATATCTCTATACTTCCGCTGTCGGGACGGACAATCCCGAGAATCGACTTAATAGCAGTACTCTTTCCTGCACCGTTTTCGCCGATAAGTCCCATTATACAGCCTTTAGGAAGTATGAGATTCAGATTTTCAAGGGCAAATCCCTTGTATTTTTTGGTAAGATTCTTTACTTCAACCGCATTCATAATAATTACTCCTCATTAAGATATTTAATCATTTCGATTATGTCGTCTGTGGACAGTCTGCATGATGCCGCAAGCTGTTTAATCTGCATAATATACTCCTCGATTTTTTTCAGATTTTGTTCCCTCAGCATTTCCGTATTTTTCGGAGCTACAAAACAGCCTTTTGCCTGCACTGTATAAATAAAACCTTCTTTTTCAAGTTCATCATAGGCACGTTTTGTAGTGATAACGCTGATTCGCAAATCCTTTGCAAGACTTCTGATTGACGGAAGAGGGTCATTTTCCCTGAGTTCACTGCTGATAATCAGATTCTTGATTTGCTTGTAAATCTGGTCATAAATCGGAGTACCGCTTCTGTTGTCGATAAATATATTCACTGTATCACCTCTTTTTACTGTATATATACAGTATACACAGTTGTGGCATATTTGTCAAGTACTTTTGCAAAAAAAATAGAGACTATAAGTTAGCATCAACTTACAGTCTCTATAATTATATAAATTTATATCAGCTTTCTTTCATCGCAGTATTCACATTCAAGAAGTGTTTCGTCACCGCTGAATCTGAAGCTTTTTGGCAGATATTCTTCATGATTTGTTATACATCTAGGATTACTGCACTTAACTCCGCTGTATAACTTGCCTTTGAGCGTTTCAGAACCTTTTTTCTCACTGAGAATCGTGAGAATGAGTGCCATACGTGCGAATACGCCGTACTTTGCCTGAGTGAAATACATTGCACGCTTATCATCGTCAACTTCAACTGTAATCTCGTCCACTCTCGGCAACGGGTGCAGGACAATCATATCTTTTTTCGCAAGAAGCATCTTTTTTCTGTCAAGAACATACGTATTTTTCTGTGCAAGGTACTCTTCACGGCTTGCAAAGCGTTCCTGCTGAATCCTCGTCATGTACAGTACATCAAGTCCTCCGATAGCCTCTTCAAGTGTATTTACTTCTTCATAAGTACTTCCGTTAGCCTTGATTATATCCTTGATATATGCAGGCATACGGAGTTCGGGAGTTGAAATGAATATGAATTTATTTCCATTAAACATACTCAGTGCCTTGCAGAGAGAATGAACAGTCCTGCCATTAATTAAGTCTCCGCACATACCAATTGTAAGTCCGCTGAGAGTTTTTTTCTCGATTTTCAGAGTAAGCAGGTCTGTGAGAGTCTGTGTCGGGTGAAGATGACCGCCGTCGCCTGCATTGATAACAGGACAATCCGCTGTAAGTGAAGCCGCCTTTGCCGCACCTGCAACAGGGTGGCGGATTACAAGAATATCCGCATAGCTGCTTACTATTTTTGTTGTATCTTTGATAGTCTCTCCCTTTGATACAGACGAATTTGCAGGATTGTCAAATCCTATGATACGTCCGCCCAGACGGAGCATAGCTGTCTGGAATGACATCTGTGTTCTTGTGGACGGCTCATAGAAAAGTGTTGCCATGATTTTTCCGTCGCATTCATGGGCATATTCCTGCGGATTCTCCTTGATTTTCACTCCCAGTTCAATCAGGCTGTTCCACCATTCAACAGGATAGTCGCTCAAATCGATAAGATGCTGATATTCTGACTGCATAATTTCTTCTCCTTTATTTTTATTTCAGAAAACTGATTAATAACTTCCATTATGTTCGAAATAGACCTTATACCACACAAGGAAAGTGAAAACAGTCCATATCTTACGGCTGTTATCTGCCTTGCCGTTCCTGTGGTCATCAAGAAGTCTCAGAAGCGGTGCGGTATTGAAAAATTTCTGCGAACTTTCTCCCTCAAATGCCCTGCGGACGATATTATAATACTTATCTTCTTTCAGCCATACACGTATCGGCACGGGAAATCCGAGTTTTTTCTTTGCGGCGGTCTTTGCTGTCTGTTCGGGAGTATCTTTCTTTGCGGCAAGTCTCATCGCATATTTGGTTATATATTTCGTCTCCGCCGTGCCTTTATCATGAGTTACACGGTATTTCGTCGGGATTTTTTCGGCAAGTTCCATAACTTCTTTGTCAAGAAACGGTACACGCAATTCAATGGAATTTGCCATACTCATTTTGTCAGCTTTTAACAGAATATCGCCTGCCATCCACATATGCAAATCAAGATACTGCATTTTCGTCACATCGTCCTGATTTTTCACACGGCTGAAATAAGGCTTTGTTATTTCAGTCGGTGTGGGTGCATTCGTATGAACTTTCAGCAGTTCTTTACGCTGTTCAGGAGTGAACATATAGGCATTGCCGATAAAACGCTCCTCAACGGTCTTTCCCTTACGCACAAAGAAATTGACTCCACGATGTGCAGGAAGTTTCTCAGCAACCGCACCTATCCCATGCCTGATACTCATGGGAATTTTATCATACAAAGTACCGTTCGGGTCACTGTAGACATTATATCCGCCGAAAATCTCGTCCGCACCCTCTCCCGAAAGTACGACTTTCAGCTTTTCGGAAGCGATACTGCATACAAAATAGAGTGCAACGGCAGAAGGGTCTGCAAGCGGTTCGTCCATGTGATACTGAATCTTTCCAAGACTTCCCCAGTATTCTTCGGGAGTTATAACCTTGCTTGTATTCTCCTTGCCGATAGCTTTTGAAAAGTTCTTTGCCCAGCCGATTTCGTTATACTTTTCGTCATTTCCGAAACCAACGGTGAAAGTCTTGTCAACGTCCGCAATTGCCGCAACATAACTTGAATCCACACCGCTTGAAAGAAAAGAACCTACCTCAACATCGGCGATTTTATGTGCCTTTACCGAATCATGGAAAGTATCGGAAATTCTATTCATCCATTCGTCAAGATTCGGCTGACCGTCCGCACTGAAATTAACGTCCCAGTAGCGTTTTATCTGCATTTTACCGTCTTTATAGCGGAAATAATGTGCAGGCATAAGCTTATAGACGTTCTTGAAAAAAGTCTCTTTTGTCGGAGAATACTGAAAAGTGAGATAATTTTCAAGTGCTGTTGTATTGAGTTCCTTTCTGAAATGCGGGTGAGCAAGAAAACTCTTGATTTCTGAACCGAACATCAGGGTTTTTCCCATTATCGCATAATACATGGGCTTTATTCCAAAAAAGTCTCTTGCGCCGAAAAGCTCTTTTTTATTCTTGTCCCAGATGACGAATGCAAACATTCCACGAAGCATATCAAGCAGTTTTTCACCGTATTCCTCATAGCCGTGAAGAAGAATTTCCGTATCGGTGTTTGTTCTGAAGATATGACCCGATTCAACAAGCTTTTCACGGATTTCACGGTAATTATAAATCTCACCGTTGAAAACAATTACCATTGAGCCGTCCTCATTGAAAATAGGCTGGTCGCCCGAAGAACTTACGTCAATTATACTGAGCCTGCGGTGACCAAGAGCAATATTTTCGTCAACATATCTGCCCTCGGCATCAGGTCCTCTGTGACTGATTCTGTTCATCATTTCGCCGATAACCTTATTGGAATCATCAATAAAATTAGTAAATCCTACAATTCCGCACATAAAAAAACCTCCGTATAAATTCTCCTGAATTATTATACTACATTTTTTGGGATTTTGCAACAGTATCAGGAAAAAAACATTTAAATTTATTCAATCTCTCCAGTATAGACATGAGTTCTCCATATTTTTTCAAATTCCTCTTTACTTATACGGCACGCACGAATTTCATCTCCCCATACACCGACATTTATCTCCTCAACCGTTTCAATCGGAAGTACCTCTATAACTGAATCATACGGGTCTCCGTTGTTAACACACCTGCCGTCCGCATAAATATCAATAAGACGGAGAATATACCTGTCGTTGAGCAAATCAACTTCGTATATGATAACTCTCGGGTCATCGGGATTATCATGATACCAGAAAATCTTTACATATTCTTTAGTGTTCATTATATTCATCTCCTGAAAAATTCCCCTGAAAAAATCAGGGGAATTATATTAAACATTATAAATAATTTCAGAGTAAGTAGGAATCGGATATAAGTCCTGTGGCATATTTATCTCAATTTCGTCGGCAATACCACGCATAATATCCATTTCGGCAAGCACATAGTCATGATAGAACTCTGCCTGTTTCTGAACATCGGAAATTTTACACGCATCGGCAACGATTTTTTCAAGTCTCTCAATGGAATCATAGAACCTGTCACAAAGGTCATTGAGTTTATCGGCAATTTTCTGCTCTGTCTTTGAAGCCATACCGATTTCTTTCTTTGCGGAAATTGACAGCACCAGCTTATTGAGATAATCAAGTGCGGCTGGAAGTAACTGCTTTCTTGCCATTTCAATCATTGTACGGGCTTCAATGCGTCTTGTTTTGGAATACTTTTCAAGGTGAATTTCAGTTCTTGCTTCAAGTTCACTTTTATTAAAAATGCCAAATTTACGCAGTATGCGAAGATTTTTCTCATCTGTATAATGCGGCATACAGTCAACGATTGAGGGATAATTAGGAAGTCCACGTCTTTCGGCTTCCTTAACCCATTCAGAAGAATAACCGTCGCCATTGAAGATAATACGGCGATGAGTTTTAAGAACATCTTTGAGTAATTTTTTCAGCTCAACCTCAAACAGGTCACTTCCTTTGAACTGCTCCAGTCTGTCGGCAAACCAGCTCAGTTCTTCCGCAACGATAGTATTAAGCAGGGCATTAGGACAGCCGATATTGTCGGACGAGCCAACCATACGGAACTCAAAGCGGTTTCCAGTGAACGCAAACGGTGAAGTTCTGTTTCTGTCGGTGGAATCCTTCGGAAATGACGGCAGTGCATTTACGCCTATTTCAAAATCCTGAGCCTGAGTTTTATATACACCGTCCTCCTCTATTGCTTTAAGTACCGCATCGAGTTCTTCACCGAGGAACATAGAAATAATTGCAGGTGGTGCTTCGTCCGCACCGAGTCTGTGGTCATTTCCTGCCGATGCCGCAGAAAGACGCATTAAATCGGCATATTCGTCAACACCTTTAATCAATGCACAAAGTATTGTAAGAAATTGCAGATTCTCCATAGGTGTATCGCCGGGGTCAAGAAGATTCTGACCGTCATTTGTTGACATAGACCAGTTATTATGCTTTCCCGAACCGTTTACGCCCTCGAACGGCTTTTCGTGGAGTAAGCAGACAAGACCGTGCCTGAGAGCCACTTTTTCCATTACTTCCATAGCAAGTTCATTCTGGTCTGTACCGAGATTTGATGTGGTGAAAATAGGTGCCATTTCATGCTGTGCAGGTGCAACCTCATTGTGCTTTGTTTTTGAATAGATACCTAATTTCCAGAGTTCAGTATCCAAATCAGCCATATATGCGGCGATACGTGGCTTTAAATTGGCAAAATACTGGTCATCAAGCTCCTGACCTTTCGGGGGTTTTGCACCGAAAAGAGTACGTCCCGTAAGAATCAAATCTTCTCTTTGGTCATACTTTTCTTTGTCAATCAGGAAATATTCCTGCTCCGCACCGACAGTCGATGTAACTCTTGTAACGTTCTCATTGCCAAAAAGTTTCAGGAATCTCACAGCGGACTTGCTCAGAGCGTCCATTGAACGCAAAAGCGGTGTTTTTTTGTCAAGCGTTTCGCCTGTATACGATACAAAGACAGTCGGAATATACAGACTGCCCTCTTTTACGAAACAATAGGAGGTCGGGTCCCATGCTGTGTAGCCTCTTGCAGAACTCGTCTGTCTCAGTCCGCCTGACGGAAATGACGATGCATCAGGTTCGCCCTTTATGAGTGCCTTGCCCGAAAACTCCATAAGTGCCGTACCGTTTGCACCGATACTTATAAAAGAATCATGCTTTTCTGCTGTTGTACCTGTCATAGGCTGAAACCAGTGCGTATAGTGAGTTGCACCGAGTTCCAATGCCCAGTCCTTTATAGCATTTGCAACAACGTCCGCTGTTTCCATATCAAGCGGAACACTTTTTTCCATAGTACGTCTGAGATTTTTATAAACATTTTTCGGCAGTTTAGCTTTCATGACCGTTTCATTGAATACATTACAGCCGAAAATCTCCGGAATATTAATCATATACTTTTCCTCCCATATTCAATCAGTTATTATATTATAACATATTTATCAATGGCGGTCAATATTCACAGAAAAATTTTTTATCTGTAACTGCTTCAACTATTTTTTTGATTATTATTTCCTCCGCCAAGTATAATCTCACCGTTTTCTTTTTCATACTTTTCGATACAGTCACGAATTAAAACAATAACCTGTCCATTTGCGGAACGTGCCTCATAATCAGCAACAACATGAAGTTTGTCAAGCATTTTTTCATCAATTCTGATAGATAAACTCTTTATAGACATAAATAAACTCCTTTTTATATTTAATATGACATCATTCTACATTATTCTACATCATATCTGTGGTATAATGTGGTATATAAGTATGAAATAAATCTAAATTATGTTTAAAATATACTTAAAATAAGTATACTTTATTTTAAAAAGGAGTTAAAATTATGAAAGTAGCAGTAATTGGTTCAAGAAATCTGAACATCACAAATCTCGGAGAGTACCTCCCCGAAAACGTCACGGAAATCGTAAGCGGTGGTGCAAAAGGCGTGGACTCCTGTGCAAAAGAGTACGCACTGAAAAATAATATTCCAATTAAAGAATTTCTGCCTGAATATACAAGATTCGGCAGAGTCGCTCCGTTAAAGCGAAATTTGCAGATTATCGAATATGCAGATATTGTCATCGCTTTCTGGAACGGACAATCACACGGCACAAAATATGTAATTGATAATTGCATAAAGCTGAATGTACCTGTTAAGATTATAAAAATCAATTC
>JAIDNR010000061.1 GCA_029063695.1 Ruminococcus sp. | reverse complement strand
TCCGTTCATATTTTTACCCCGATTTTATAATATTTTCTGAAAAAAGTAATTGATATATAAGAGTTTTTAAAAATATATTCCCCTGTTGAAATCAAAACCTTGAATATAAATTACTTTTTAAATTTTCCGCTGGCAATAGCAATACCAACATCATAAAATGATTTTACACTGTCTTCGATACCGTTGACAATCATTTTCCATGTCTTAGTAATCGGAAACATCTGATTGTCGGAATTTTTCACAAGATACGGCTCTGAATTTTCTATAGCCCAGTTGTAACCGTATTCCGAAAGACTGCTGTCAAGCATAACCTGTCCGAGATATATTCCGAATAAAACTGCGATTTTTTCAGCATTCTGCTCTGAAATTTTTTTATTTTCATAATCATTATGTATTGTTTCAAGAATTTCGTCCATATCTGCAATATCTGCGGAACTGTAAGAAAAATTTTTTCCAAACTGCGATGCCAGTTTTACAGCATCTTCACAATATGACTGGAAATCAGCGTTGTCCATAATAAAACCTCCCGAATTTTAATTTGTTTTATTATATCATGTTTCCTAAAAAAAGTCAATTGATATATAATAATTTTTGTTGACTTTTTCGGTAAAGTGATGTATAATTTAGATTAGTTGGAGCGTGATAATATGACGGAGTACCTTACAAATTACATGAATGAAACTGAACAGCGGCTGGATAACTGTGATTCACTGAATGATATTGAGAGACTTCTCGTTGAACATAAAGATAAAATTGCATTTATGCAGCATGAAAGAATAGTACATTTTCTTGTTACAATGATGTTTGCAACAGTACTTTCAATCTTTATATGTGCATTGATTTTTTCGGGTAACTTTGCATTATTGCTGCTTGTTACAATTATACTTGTCCTGCTGGCATTTTACATAAAGCATTATTATTTCCTTGAAAATACAGTGCAGAAGATGTACAAGGTATATGACAGAATACTTGAAAAAAAGAAATATTTTGAGAATAAGGAGAATAAACAATGACTAAACAGGAAGTCGCAAATCTTGCAATTGAAGAACTTGAAAAGATATATCCCGATATTGACTGTACACTTACATACGACAAACCGTATGAACTGATGTTTGCGGCACGTCTTGCGGCACAGTGTACAGATGCAAGGGTAAATATTGTAACAAAAACTCTTTTTGTGAAATATCCTGATTTGCAGTCATTTGCAGATGCTGATATTGAAGAACTGGAGCAGGACGTTAAGCCTTGCGGATTTTATCATACCAAAGCAAGAAGTCTGAAAGAAATGGCAAGGCAGATTCTTGAGGATTTCGGCGGTGAACTTCCCGACAATATGGACGACCTGCTTAAACTTCATGGAATAGGAAGAAAGACAGCTAATCTCGTTATGGGTGATATTTATAAAAAACCTGCTGTTGTTACCGATACCCATTGTATCAGGATTACGGGCAGACTTGGTTTGACTGAAAACAAAGAGCCTGCAAAAGTTGAAAAGGATTTGAAAAAACTTCTTCCGCCCGAAATATCAAGTCATTTCTGTCATCAGACTGTGCAGTTTGGCAGGGATATATGCAGGGCAAGAAGTCCGAAATGTAAGGAATGCTCTTTAAATTATTTTTGCAGATATTATGCTGATATGCAGAAAGGCAGTGATTGATTTATGTTGTTTAAATTTGATTTACAGACAAATTGCAGCGGCTTGACTGATATAACATCGGAAGTATCTGAGGCAGTATCGGAAAGCGGAGTATATGACGGAATATGTGTGGTATTCTGTCCGCATACAACAGCGTCAATAATGATAAAATGCGATGCAGATGTAAAGGCGAATACTTCTGAAACTGTAATAATTGCAGGCGGAAAACTTCTGCTGGGCAAACATCAGAGGATTTATTTCTGTGAACGCAATGAATCGGAGAGCAGACAGTTTTTTGTCAAGGTGATATGAGGTGTTGAGTGAAAGGGAAAATTATTTTATTATCACTTGTATTCTTTATAATGGGAACTTCCTGTGCTGAAACGTCCGAAAGTGAAATATCTTTCAGTCAGACGGAAGAAATTGTAATAACTGAAACTTCAATTTCAACTTCCACAACCTGCATTCCGTCAGCTGAATCTGATGAATCGGCTGAAAGACAATTGCTGAGGGATATTGAGTTTAATGAACTTCATAGCAGTTTTGAAGATACTATTGATATTATGATAAGCAAAGCAGAAATGCTGTCTGAAAGAGTATTAGGCGAAATTACTTCGGAGGAAGATGCTATAGAAAAAGCAAGAGCAGTTTTAATTGAATTGGGAGTGTCGGACTGGATAGAAAGAACAGAATCTGAGTTTGTTGAAATAGACGGAGAGAAAGTAAAATATCAGAGAACAGGTGAGCCGTATTCAGTAGCATTTTTTGATAAATATGATGCCTGTTGGGTTATGCCTAATCCGCCGTCTGGAATAACAGAGGACGGCAGGGGAGTTGATACTCCTGCTATGTCTCCTTATGTTATAATGCGTGTATCGGACGGAAAAGTTCTGGGGGCTTTTGTGTAAAAGTTTAAGCGATGATTTAAGTGATATTTAATTAAAGTTTTACTTATATGTCAAAAAACAGATTTTGTTTTTGTTCATATATACAAAATTTTGTAACAGATATAAAAAAATTAGGAATAACTTGATTTTTTTAAAAAAACACGCTATAATTAAAGTATAAATATCATACTTTTTTAAAAGTATGCAACGGAGGGATTTAAAATGTATTCAAAATTTATGAAAAAGGCAGGAGCTGCTGTTATGGCTGCTGCTATGGTACTTAATGGCACTGCTGTCAGCATTTCAGATGTTGTTGCAGCTGAATTAACAACGTATGAGTTTGAGAATGGTGACTTTACAGGAACAGTTGCATCTCTGGATGTTGCATCTGCAAGCGGCGGAAAAGTTGCTTATATGCAGAATGACGGCACTATAAGCCTTGACGTTGATGTACCGTCAACAGGTATGTATACCTTAACAATTTATGCTCAGGGTGTGGGTGGAGATAAAATCCAGACTCTTGCTATCAATGATGTTGACCAGGGTCAGATTAGTATTCCCGAAAGCACAGGTTTTGAGCCTGTTTCCATGACTGTCAAGCTGAATGAGGGCAAAAATACGGTTACTATAAGCAAGTCATGGGGCTGGAGTAAATTCGACTATCTTGCTGTTTCACCTGCTGAACTTTCACCCATCAAAGCAACTCAGACAACCTGCTGTGATGTTAATGCAACTGACGAGACAAGAGCATTGATGTCATATCTTGCAAGCGTTTATGGAAACGGCATTATTTCAGGTCAGCAGGAAATCTATCAGTACGGACCTCACGACTATGAACAGGAGTTTGAATATCTCAAAGATTTGACAGGTCATTATCCTGCTATCAGAGGTTTCGACTACGGCAACAGATGTTGTGTTCTTTTCGGACAGAATGATGACGGTTCAACTGACCGTTTAATTGACTGGGTAAAGAACAAGAATGGTATTGCTACAGCTTCTTTCCATTTAAATGTTCCGAATGACTTTGAAAATTATACACTCGGCACTTCTCTTCCTTTTGACCAGACAACATACAGCCAGTATACAGACTTCTCACCTTCAAAGGCTGTAGTTGAGGGTACGAAAGAAAATAAATACTATCTTGATGCTCTTGAAGTTCTTGCAAAAGAGTTTAAGAAACTTGAAGCTGAAGGCATTCCGGTAATGTGGAGACCGCTTCACGAAGCTGAAGGCAGCGGCGGTGAAACAGGTTCATGGTTCTGGTGGGGCAGAGAGGGTTCCGAGGCTTACAAGGAATTATGGAAATTCACATATAAGGTACTTACAGAAGACTTTGGTTGTCATAACCTTATCTGGGTATGGAACAGCTATAACTATGAATATTCTCAGGACTGGTATCCGGGTGATGAATATGTTGATATTATCGGCTATGATAAATACAACTGCACAGACTGGTCTACAGGAAGTGCTGTAGTAAAGCACAATGACAGTGCAATAAGTTCAACTTTCTATGGTATTATGGAAAGATACGACAGCAAAAAAATGGTCGCTATGGCTGAAAATGACAGTTTCTCAACGGTAGATAACATTACTTCGGAAAAAGCAGGCTGGTTATATTTCATGACATGGTATGACGGCGGTTCACCTGATATTAACTTTGTATCAGACCCAAGATTTAATACAAAAGAAGATACTGTTGCAATGTATCAGAGCGAATACTGTGTTACTCTTGATGAACTTCCGGAAGACCTTTATACAAAGGAAACTCCTAAGCCGAATCCTGCTGAGACAACTACAAAAACTACTGCTGACCCTGCTAAGACAACAACTACGGTTACTACAGAGGCAGACCCGACTAAGGACTATGGCAAGGTTGTTTATGATAAGACTAAAAAGAGTTTTGCTATAACTCTTCCTGAAGCTACAAAGGATTTCTATATTGATGTTGAACTTCCAAAGGGCATTGAATATGCTAACGGCGGACTTGGTGTTACTGTTGAGCTTGATGGCGAATATTACTGGGCTAATATACAGTGGGAAGCTAAGGCAAGCGGTTCTGTAAAGATTAATGTACTTGATAATTTCTTTAACTGCTCACTCGGTACAGAAGTTATTGAAGATGAAGCACTTATCAATAAAATCAAGGCTGAACTCGGCAAAGCTACTGTATATGAGGGTCAGGTATGGTATGCTCAGGAGAATGGTAAGGCAGCTTCAACTGATGGTGTAAAGATTGTTTCTGCATATATTAAAAAGGAATCTTCTTCTTCAACAACTACAACAGGCGGCGTAAATATTGAAGCTACACTTATCGGCGATGCAAATGAGGACGGTTCTGTTGATATTGCTGATGCAACAGCTATCATTCAGCATATGGGTAATCCCGACGAATACGCTCTCAGCGAACAGGGAAAAGCAAATGCTGACATTGTAAATAAAGGTGACGGCGTAACAGGTGCTGATGCTGTAGCACTTCAGCTTATTGAAGCTAAAAAGATTAAGCAGACTGACCTTCCTGTTACTATGGAGCAGTATAATGCATTATTAAGCGAATAATTGCAGACTGAATATATAAAAAATGGATAGTAAAAAAGCAGTTTCCGATTTCAGGAAACTGCTTTTTCTTGACATTTAATATTTTATATAATGTTATGTAT
>JAIDNR010000060.1 GCA_029063695.1 Ruminococcus sp. | reverse complement strand
GATATAACTGACCTCCGCACCTGCTGGTATAATGAGAAACAGCAGAATAATTCCAAGAATGGCAAGAAATATCCATATCAGAATTTTTAAAACTATCATTACTGCTCCTTTCAGTTAAATATTTTCACCCGAATCGTCATTGTCAAGTTCAAATTCAAGCTGCTGAGAGGGCTGAAAATCAGCAAGCGGAGGAAGTTCGGAAAGCGAACCAAGTCCGAAACATCTCAGAAAATTAGACGTAGTGCGGTACACAAGAGGTCTACCGGGAACATCAAGTCTGCCTGCTTCTTCAATGAGAACCTTTTCAACAAGATTATTGACAACTGATGAACTGTTAATTCCCCTAACATTTTCGATAAATCCTTTTGAAACAGGCTGATTATATGCAATGATTGTAAGTACCTCCAGTGCGGCATTTGAAAGTGGAGTATTTTTCTTTGTTTCAAGTGCTTCACGGATTTGCGGAGCAAACTGCTCACGGGTACACATCTGATAGCTTCCGTCAAGATTTTTTATACATAGACCGCTTCCGCAGTCGTCATATCGTTCATTAAGCAGATTTATCATTGTTGGCACTGTGCCTGCATCAATTCCGCATGACTGTGCAAGACGGCACAGCTCAACAGGTTCACCGCCTGCAAAGAGTACAGCTTCTATTGCTCCGAGTTTTTCTTTGACTTCCACTTCCTGTTCCTCTCTCCCTTGAAAAATATAGTAGTATTGTCATCGCTGATAGTAATTCTTCCGAAACGTGTAAGTTCAAGCACAGCAAGAAAAGTCGCCACACGTGCGGAGCGGTCATAAACACCATCATAAAGCCTGTCCATTGATGCTTCACCGGTTGAATAAAGTTCACGCAGAATATGCACAACTTTCGTCATTACAGGCACAATCCTGCGTTTGACAACAGCATTAATCTTGTTTTCTATGTGTACTTTCTTCATTTCAGTCCTGATTTTCTGTGGTGAGATTGAATTATAAGCCGTCACAAGTATTTCAGGGTCATGAACAAGCGTATAAGTCATATCAGCCTTTATTTTCATGGGCTTACGAACAAAAATATCACTTCCTGTACTTCTTTCGGCAAGTGCCTTTGCGGCAAGTCTGCACAATGAAAGTTCAATAAGTTCGCCTTCGAGTTCTTTTTTGAGCTTTTCGGCTTCTTCTGGTCTCGGCAAGAGTGCGGCAGTCTTTATGTAGATAAGTCTCGCCGCCATTTCAAGGAACTCTCCTGCAAGTTCAAGATTCTGTCTGTGAGCTTCGTCGATATACAGCATATACTGCTCCAGAAGCTTAGATATTTCAATATCATAGATATTAAGCTTATGTTTAGTGATAAGATTTAAAAGAACGTCCAGAGGTCCTTCATATACATCAAGTTTGTATGTTATTGTTTCCATATCAGCCGAACACCAGCGGAACCCAGAAAGTTGTCAGGTTAAGCAGCCAGTAAACAAAAGAAATCAACCAGCCGAGCGGGTCAAAAAGTCCGAAAGTAAGCCTTGGCATAAAGAAAAGTGCAAGGAGAATCCAGGTAGAATACTGATTTATCTGCCTGTAATTCCTGAAATACCAGCTATGGAATTTAGGTGGTGCAAAATGATTCAGTATATTGAATCCGTCCATCGGCGGTATAGGGAGAAGATGAATAGTTCCGAGACATATACTGATATTTGCAAGAAGACTAAAAATAGAATAAATTGCAATAGCAGCTGAACTGCCTACACCTGCGGTATAAAATATGATTCTGGATATATTCATACAGATAATCGCCAGAAGATAATATGTTGCCGGTCCTGTTAGTGAAAGAATAAGTATTCCCTTACGTGTATCTCTCATGCGGTTTACGTTAATCGGCAACGGCTTTGACCAGCCGAATCCGCAAAGCATGATTGCAAGCGAACCGAGCAAATCAAGATGAGCCATAGGATTAAGAGTGATTCTGCCCTGTATTTCGGCAGTATCATCACCCAGTGCCTTTGCAACAAGTCCTCTAACGGAGTTCGTTATGGGCAGTATAAGGAAAAGCATCAATGCCCTTGAAAAAAAAGTTAAAAATAATGATAAAGCATCACTGTTTAAATTCATATCAAGCACCTCGTCAATCTTTTTAATTAAT
>JAIDNR010000006.1 GCA_029063695.1 Ruminococcus sp. | reverse complement strand
AAATGTCATATTATAATGTATTTACATCTATTGACAAATTATATGCAGTATGGTATAATTGTCTTGTACTTATACAATGAGAATAATATGACATTTTGAAGGAGGCTGATTTCTTGAATTTATTTGAACACCATAAGCCAAAGGTTCTGGTTGTCGATGATTCTGAAACAAATAGGGATATTTTGTCAGAGATGCTTGGAGATGATTATGATATTATCGAGGCTGTTAATGGTGCGGAAGCAGTGGTTATTTTACAGAAGAACAGAATAAATATTTCACTTGTGCTTCTTGATATTGTTATGCCTGTTATGGATGGATATGAAGTTCTTGATATTATGAATAAAAAGCACTGGATTGATGATGTACCTGTTATTATGATTTCTTCCGATGATTCATTATCATCTATGAGACGTGCGTATGAGCTTGGAATTACTGACTTTATAAGCCGTCCTTTCGATGCACTTATTGTCCGCCGCCGTGTTATCAATACAATTATGCTTTATTTAAAGCAAAAAAAGCTTATTGGCATGGTTGCTGACCAGATTTATGAAAAGGAAAAAAGCAGTAATCTTATGATTAATGTCCTCAGTCATATTGTTGAGTTCAGAAATGGTGAAAGCGGACTACACGTTCTGCACGTTCAGCTTTTTACACAGATTTTATTAAAACAGCTTGTAAAGATTACCGATAAATATAATCTCACAGAATCAGATATTTCAATTATCAGCAGGGTATCTGCACTTCATGATATAGGCAAAATTTCAATTCCTGATGAGATACTTAACAAACCAGGCAGATTTACCGATGAGGAATTTGCGATAATGAAAACGCATTCTTTAGCAGGTGCAAAAATGCTGGACGAACTTGTTGCCTATAAGGACGAACCTCTTGTTAAAATCGGTTATCAGATTTGTCGCTGGCATCATGAAAGATATGACGGCAGAGGTTATCCCGATGGTCTGAAAGGAGAGGAAATCCCAATAGCTGCACAGATTGTCGCACTTGCTGATGTATATGATGCCCTTACAAGTGAACGTGTATACAAGAAAGCATTTTCTCATGAGAAAGCTCTTGATATGATTCTGAATAACGAGTGTGGTGTGTTCAATCCTTTGCTTATAGAATGCTTGAAACAAGCAGCAGGCACTATTCAGAAAGAACTCAGAGAGCAGGACACTTCTTATGATGAACAGAAAGAAATGGAGAATATTTCTCTTGAAATGCTTCGATATGATGAGCTTTCATCATCAGAAGAAACACTCAGACTTCTTGAATATGAGCGAATCAAAAATAATTTCTATGAATCAATTTCAGACGAAATCTTTTTTGAATACACATTATATCCGCCTATGATTACTGTTTCTCCGAACTGCTGTGATTTATTCGGAGTTACAGAATTGATAAATGACCCGATTCATAATGAAAAATTTATGTCTGTAATAAGTTATGATGACTGGAAAGGACTTTCTCAGGAACTCCGCAGTGCAACAAAAGAAAATCCCGTTGTGGAATACAGTTGCAGAGTGAATTTCAGTGACGGTGTGCATAATGCTATGATTATCTGCCGTCCTGTGTGGGACACAAAAACTGAATATTCGGGAGCTTTCGGAAAGCTTGTTGATAAAGGAATATAGGGAGGAATTAAAATGACATTAAAAGAATGCTATGAAGCTCTTGAGGGAGACTATGAGAACGTTTTGTCCCGTCTTATGACGGAGAAGCTTGTTAATAAATTTGCTGTGAAGTTTCTGAACGACAAAAGTTACAATAATCTTGTGGATTCACTGAAAGCTGAAAATATTGACGAAGCTTTCCGTGCGGCACATACTCTTAAAGGTGTATGCCAGAATCTCAGTTTCACAAAACTTTATGAATCAAGTCATGACATGACTGAGACTCTCAGGGAAAATGATATTGCAAAGGCAAATGAACTTCTTCCGAAAGTTGAAGCCGATTATTTGCAGACTATTTCGGCAATAAAAAATCTTGACTAATATACAGAAAAGCAGTCCGTTTTTATGGACTGCTTTTCTTTTTCTGAAGTGGTTATGGAGAATCTTCAGAGATTAAGGAGGTTTTTTTGTTAAATGTCAGGTTGTGATTGCCGAGCGAAATATACTCGCTTCCTTTTACACGAAATATTGAAATATCAGTTTTCATTGTGAGTTCAAATGCGTTGTTTGGCATATATAAACTGCCGTCTTTTATAAAGAACATACATATGTCGCCAATATTCTGTACACCTTTATTTCCTCCGGAATCTTAT
>JAIDNR010000059.1 GCA_029063695.1 Ruminococcus sp. | reverse complement strand
CTATAATATTATTTCAGACAAATAAATCATTTTTTGCTTTAAAAAATTACGGAGATGATGAAAAATGAACAGAAAAACAACAAAACTTACAGCATTTCTGACTGCAATAACCTGCATCACTGCTTTGGCTTCATGCGGAAAAGATGTACCACAGTCCGAAAATTCAGGTACAACAAGTGATTTAAGCATTGTTGAGGGTACAATTAACAATACCGAAGAAAATCAGACGACAGAATCCGAAAATTCAGGAGACAACAATGAAAGCGAAGAAAGCACAACAACAGCCGCTTCAACGGAATCAGGAGAAACAGAGTCCACCACAACAACTGCTAATGGATTTTCATTCGTTACAAGAGACCCGTCCGAAATACCTGTAACAAAAAAACCAACAGTTACAAATGCACCTGCTGTTAGAACTACAGCGGTCGTTCCGAATGCGTCAATACCTAAAATCACAGGAAATGCACCTACCGTAACAACACCGCCGCCTTCCGTTACAACGGCGTTACCAACTCTCAGCGGTATAACTCTCAGTTATTACAGTGCGGAAGTCTTTGTGGGACAGACTATACAATATCCTGTTGTTTCCGAGAATATAACCGAAATATGGACAAGCTCAGACGACAGCATAGCTTCTGTTGATGCCGCAGGAAATATCACAGGTAAAGGAGAGGGAGAATGTGTGATAAAAGTAGTTTCCGCCGACAACAGCAATATTGGTGCTGAAGTAAAAGTCACTGTCAAAAAAGCAGATGGAATCCAGCAGATAGACGGTATAACTTATGTCAACGGCATTCTCATTGCCAACAAAACTTACTCTCTCCCGTCAACATACAATCCGCAGGGACTTACAGATGATACTTATTCGGCATTCCAGCAGCTTGCAACCGATGCCGCTTATGCAGGACTTGACATATATCTTTCATCGGGATTCCGTTCATATGAAACACAAGACCAGATTTACAACAATTATGTAAGTGCTTATGGTCAGGAAACAGCAGATACTTTTTCAGCCCGTCCCGGACATTCCGAACATCAGACAGGTATGGCTATCGACGTAAATTCAATAGACGACAGTTTTGCAGGAACTCCGGAAGCTGTATGGCTTGAAGAACACTGCTATGAATACGGATTCATTATCCGTTATCCAAAAGGAAAAGATAATATTACGGGATATAAATACGAGCCTTGGCATATCCGCTATGTCGGAAAAGACGTTGCACAGGCTGTTCACAATGCGGCTGTTGCCTGCGGTGACCCGACTCTTACTCTTGAAGAATATCTCGGTATTACTTCCTCTTATCAATGATAATATTAAATCGGAGATAACTTGAAATGAATCATAAATCAGTAAAATTCAAGGCATTTATGACTACTTTAATCTGTATTCTTTCTCTGACTTCATGTGAAAAAACTGTTGGCAGTGACGAAAGCTCCGATATATCGGAGAATTTCGGCATTGCGGACAGCACCGAAACAGACAACAACATAATTCCTGACATCATTACTGAACCAACTACAGAATTATTTACCCCGTCATCGTCGGGCATAACATTAAGTTACAATGAAGCAGAGGTTATCGCAGGACAGACTATACAATATCCCGTTGTTTCAGAAACTATTTCAGAAGTGTGGACAAGTTCCGACGAAAATGTTGCAACTGTTGATACAGCCGGCAATATCACAGGTATTGGCGAGGGTAATTGTATAATAAAAGTGTTTTCTGAATCCGACAGTAATATATTTGCAGAAGTGAAAGTTACTGTCAGTAAGTCGGAAGGAATACAACAGATAGACGGCATAACTTATGTAAATGGTATTCTCATTGTAAACAAGACATATTCTCTGCCGTCAACATATAATCCGAACGGGCTTACTGATGAAACATATACATCATTTCAGGAACTTTCAGCAGCCGCATTGAGTGACGGACTGGATATATATATTTCATCTGGTTTCCGTTCCTATGAATATCAGAACGAGATTTATAATAATTATGTTGAGGCTTATGGTCAGGAAACAGCAGATACTTTTTCAGCACGTCCCGGTCATTCTGAACACCAGACGGGTATGGCTATCGACGTAAATACAATCGATGACAGCTTTGCAGGAACTCCAGAAGCTGTATGGCTGGAGGAACATTGTATAGAATATGGCTTTATTATCCGTTATCCGAAAGGAAAATACAGTATTACAGGGTATCAATATGAACCCTGGCATATACGCTATGTGGGCAAGGAAGTAGCACAGGCTGTTCATAATGCAGCAGTTGATTGCGGTGACCCCACTCTTACCCTTGAAGAATATCTTAATATTAATTCTGTTTATCAGTAAAAACAAGCTCTGTCCGCAAAGCCGGGCACTCATAAAGAAGTTTTCGCCATAGCACTCATGATTTTTAGTCAAAAGTATTATAGCGTTTCTATTGACAATGTAACGGCTTTGATGTATAATTATTACTAAGATTAATAGGAATTTATCAGAGGTGTGATTGGTATTGGATATTATCAAATTAATTCAGCAAATCTATGGTGACTCCTGTCAGCTACGTTCCCCACTAAATAAGCGACAATATGAAAAAGCACGAAAAATGCTCCCTGTCGAATTGTTAGAAATATTGAAAATCAGCAATGGTATAAACGAAACAATGCCTAACCCAAATACTGGAAATAATATGGTGATTGATAGAATCATCTATTCATTAGCAGAAATCGAGTCACAAACTAATTGCTATTTAGGAGAATACGGTAATGAAGGTGTTGTCTTTGCTGGTAATGGAGCAGGAGGTTTTTTTATTCTTAAACCTAATGGGAAAATATTTTTATATGAATATTTTGATTTAGACGAAGAATATTATGCAGATAATTTAACTGATTATTTCAAAAAATGGAGAAACTAAAAACTAAATTCTGATTTATACGAGTAATTAAATATTAACAACAATCCCCTAAGCAGTTATTAATAATTGCTTAGGGGATTAAACTTCTTTATGAGTATCGAACTAAAGACAGGGCTTTATTTTTTATTTAAAATACAGCTTTTTTAATCATAAGAAGTTCGTCATAATCAATACAGTTGACAAATTCACTGTTATCAACAGAAGCGAGAATTTCATCAATCTCTGCCCATACAACACCGTCAACTTCTGAATCCTGTAAAATGAGATTATCGGCATCAATTTTTTCTCTGCAAAGATAAACGGCACGGATTTCGTTGTCATGAACATTACCACAGTTGTAACTGCTTTTATGAAGATTTAGAAATTCAAGTTTATTCTCCTGCAATTCGATTCCGAGTTCTTCGGCAGCTTCACGGACAGCAGAAATGCGGAATTCCTCGCCCTGTGGAACATGACCGGCGGCGGAAACGTCGTAACAGCATGGATTTATCAGCTTATTTGCAGAGCGTTTCTGCAAAAGAATATACACACCCATGTCTTTTTCCCTAATAATCCATACGTGTACAGCAGGGTGCAAATCACCGTCACGGTGAACGAGAGTACGTGGTTTTGCCATTTCAAGGAAATGACCCTCTTCGTCAATCAGATTAAGAAACTCATCAACAATAAATTCAAAGTTATTTTCAGCAAATTTCTCAAAAATGTCAAGTATCTCACTGATTGTCTTGTTTTCCTGATTTTCGTCTGAGATATACAATCTGAATTTTACTGAATTATTTACCGCCAGATATTCGGCAAGAACTTCCAAATTATTAATCTCTGCATCTGTTTTTGCGGATATTTCTGCATATATGCTTTTTTCGTCCGCAAGTTTGTTAAGATAAATTTCAATGGTTTCCATAAAAAATCTCCCACAAAAAAATTTTTACCAACGGATATTATATACCCTTTGAGAGAAAAAGTCAATAGTTTTTGAAAAAATTATCAGCATTTATGGAATCCTACTGTTTTTACGTCAGCGACAATATTTCCGAGATTATCTTTTACCATTATATGATAGCAGTTCACAGAACGTCCGTCTTTTATTAATTCAGCCTCAGCGGTAAGACTGTCGCCCTTTACCGCACCGATGAAAGCAATATCGGTACTGAGTGCAACAGTACCCATATGCTGCCAGTTTGAAGCGACGGCAAATGCAAAGTCCGCAAGAGTGAAATGAACACCGCCCATAACACCGCCCATAGCGTTGCGGTGAATATCGGTAAGCTGAACACTGCACTTAGCATAATGGTCACCGATTTCGTCAATAACCATACCGTTCTCAGTTGCAAATCTATCCCCTTTGAAAATTTTCCTTACTTCCGTAAGTTTTTCGCTATAATTATCCATTTTGTATCATTCCTTAATTTTATATTTTTCCAAACTTGTCGGTTCAGCAAATTCATTATATATAAAGAATTTTTTTGTATCTAACTTTTTAGGTGGTTGTCAATATTAAGCAATTACTGTTTATTTTTAGACAACAAAATTTTTGGTGA
>JAIDNR010000058.1 GCA_029063695.1 Ruminococcus sp. | reverse complement strand
ATTGTATACAATACATAAGATTGAGAGTGCGATTGAACTTCCTTATAATGTGATAGACATAGATACAGGAAATGAACATTTTATTTTACAGTTTGATTCGTTTGATGATAATCAAAGTGATTATTCAATAAAAATGGGTGGAGTAACAGGAAATTTCAGTATTAACTATCATAGTAATGGTATAAACTGCAACTTTAAATGTGATATTACTATTGGAAATGTCTATGTGTTTTATATAGAATTGGACAATGCTTATGATATTTTATCAGGCAGGAATGCTACTGCTGTTCTAGAAAATTATGGTGAAACTTTGAATCATACAAATCTGATATTCAATTTTGACAAATGTGGACACTGTAATATAGAGGGAAATTTTAAAAACAAAAGTAATCATTATAAAAATGGAATTAATTTTTCTTTTGAACTTGACCAGATATATATAACAGATATATTAAATTCTATGGAAATATTTTTCCAAGAACTGAGAAGAATACAGGGACATAGTAATTTTTATTAAATTCTGATTTATGCGAGTAATTGAATATTAACAATAAGCCCCGAAGCAGTTATCAAGAATTGCTTCGGGACTTAAACTTCTTTATAAGTATCAAACTAATCAGGTGCAGGACTTTTTATTATAATTCAACTGGTTTTTCACCGTAATCGTCAAAAAATTTATCTCTGTCACTGTTACTTTCATTGCTGCTTTTATCATTATCAGTATTATTGTTATAACTCCTATAAGTTGACATAAAGCCTTTTACATAGTCAGCAAAGAAATCCTCAAATTTGTCATATCCCATAAATTTCCACCAGTTGTCGTATTCAGGACTGCAATATTTCTGGAAATCCTCAGGAACTTCACCCGTTTCCTGATATTCCTCAATATATTTATCAGGACTCGCTGCAAATTTCATCATATCCTGATACGGCTCTTTGAATGTTGTATTCATAAATACAGATGAAATTATCATAAGAACAAGCGAAACCGACGAAATTATGATTCCTGCAACAGCAAGACCTTTGCCTGCCCATTTTTTTGCAAGTGATACTATTCCGAAAATAATAGAAAGCGGTGCAAGAATATAAGTCATACAGCAGCAGAAAACGATATTAACAATACTCAGCACAAAGCTTGTCACAGCCGCCCATATCGGCTTTTTCACCTGCTGTGGCTGAAAACCGTACTGATTATAATTATATAGATTATTATATTGTCCGTCCATTTTAATCTCCTTATTAATAATCTGTTTCCCAAGTCCAGCTTCTTATTTCAAGTTCATCAAGATTATATGGTGTACGCTGATAAACACAGTAATTAAGCCAATTTGAGAACATAAGATTAGCTGTACATCTCCATAAAAAAAACGGCTTATTTTTGGGATTATCTTCCGGAAAATAATTGTAGGGAAGCTGAATATCAATTCCTTTTTTAACATCACGGAAATACTCTGCCGCAATAGTATCTCTGTCATACTCCGAGTGACCCGTAATGAAATACTGTCTGCCATTTCTGTTGGCGATTATATGAACTCCCGAAAGTTCGGAACTTGTCAATATTGCAAGCTGACTTTCTTTTTCAATATCTTCACGGCGGACTTCTGTATTACGACTGTGCGGTACATAGAAAATGTCATCAAAGCCACGCAGAAGCAGACTGTTTTCAACTTCCGTCTTATGCGGAAAAATTCCGAACATTTTTTTATCAAGAGTATATTTCGGAATACCGAAATGATAGTAAAGTCCTGCCTGTGCCGCCCAGCAGATGTGAAGGGTTGAAAATACATGAGTTTTAGACCATTCAAAAATTTCGGTAATCTCATTCCAGTAGTCAACCTGCTCATAGTCGAGCAGTTCTACAGGTGCACCGGTGACTATCATACCGTCATAGCGACAGTCTTTTATTTCATCAAAAGTCTTGTAAAAAGATTCAAGGTGATGATGTGAAGTATTTTTTGAAACGTGCGATGCCATTTGCAGAAGTTCAATATCAACCTGCAAAGGCGTATTACTGAGAAGTCTGAGGAGCTGGCACTCAGTTTCGATTTTTTTCGGCATAATATTAAGTATTATAACTTTCAGCGGACGTATATCCTGATGCTCAGCACGTTCCTTTGACATCACGAATATATTTTCTTCCCCAAGCGTTGTGAATGCAGGAAGTTCAGATGAAATTCTTATCGGCATACCTCATTCCACCTCCTTTTTGTTCTTGCAAGAGTCACAGGCATTCATAAAGCCATCAAGATTCTCACAGATATTGCTGTCACCCGAAAGAAAATGCAGTTTCTTTAAATTATCAAACTTGTTATTATCGGGAATATCAAAAATCATTTTTTCAATACCTTTGAGAACACTTTTGAACATAACAGAACGCACAAGACCGTCACACAGCATCAGGTCACCGTTATCGTCGTAATCATACACAACGGTTGATTCAGCATGATATGTGTATGCAATAAATCCGACTGCTCTGCCCTGCTCCATAGCCTCTGTTATGTGCAGATTATTATTTCCTGCCTTGTCTGTAAGCATTTCATAACCTGTAGTATCAAATTTTTCCTGAATTTCAAGCATTTACTTCTCCTTGCCTATGGCAGTTCTTATAGCACGAAGTTCGTCAGGCGTAAGCTCACGCCATGTACCCGGTTTGAGCATACCAAGTCTCAGAGGACCTACACTTATACGGCGAAGTCTTGCAACCTCCAGACCGACAGCCTCGCACATCTTTCGTATCTGCCTGTTTCTGCCTTCTTTTATAGTGATAAGCAGAACCACTCTGCCCTGCTGTTTTTCCTTAACAACAACAGTTGCAGGCAAAGTCTTTTTACCGTCAATTTCAACACCCTCAGAAAGCTGAACAAGCTGTTCATCGTTAATATCGGGACGGACTGTAACACGGTAAGTCTTTGTGATATGCCTGCTCGGGTGCATGATATTATTAGCAAATTCACCGTCATTTGTGAATAACAAAAGTCCCTCTGAATTGCGGTCAAGTCTGCCGACGGGATAAACACGTTCTTCAACGTCCTCAATTAAATCCATAACACAACGTCTGTCAAGTTCATCTGAAACGGTTGTGACATAACCTCTTGGCTTATTCATCATGATGTAGATAAAGTTCTTCTTTTTAGGCATATAGATACGCTCGCCGTCAATGGTGATAATATCCTTGAAACCACATTTATCACCCAGTTTTACAGGACGACCGTTCAGCTTTATCCTGCCTTTTGATATAAGTTCCTCAGCTTTACGACGTGAACAGAATCCACTGTCAGCAATCATTTTCTGTATTCTTATTTTTTCCATTTTGTCTCCTTTCAGGAGAAAAACTCCTTGATTTTAGTAATAAAGTCTTTTTTCTTTTCGGGTTCGGGAATTTTATACTCAGCATCTTCCGCAGAATACAGCGGAATCTGCTGTATTTCCCTGTTTTTGTAATATATACTCAGCGTTGCAAGTTCGTCGCCCTCATTTACAGGTGCATAAACAAACGGCGGAGCATTGACAATCAGTTCAAAATCATCTGAATTTGCCGAAAGTGTTGTGAAGTCAACATCTTCAGTCCTGACAGAAATTTTATCCCTGTCACTTCCTGCAATATCAAGCTGTATTTCGGGAATTTCAGGCGAAACGGTCTTTGCAAGTTCAAAACACTTGTCATACAAAGCCATATGGTCATTCCAGTCATTGCGGTCATTGAGTGTAACACAGATGAGATTTTTTCCGTCACGTTCACACGCTGATACAAGACATCTGCCTGCTTCATCGGTGAATCCTGTTTTAACACCGTAAGTACCGCTGTAAAGAGACAAGAGTTTATTGGTATTTTTCAGCCAGCGTGTATAAGGCGGATTGCCGTACTCCAGTTTTATTGTTTCACTGGAGCATATTTCCCTGAAAGTATCATTTCTGAGTGCAACCGATGCAAGAATCGCCATATCATAAGCAGATGAGCCGTGACCTGTTCCCTCAAGTCCGGACGGCGTGACAAAGTATGTTTTGGTAAGACCGATTTCCTTTGCCTTATCATTCATAACTTCAGCAAAAGCTTCTATACTTCCTGCAAGTTTCACTGCCGTAGCATTTGCGGCATCATTTCCCGACGGCAAAAGCATTCCGCAGCAAAGAGCATATTTTGTAACAATATCGCCTTCCTGCAATCCCATAGACGAACCCTCAACGTGAATTGCATCGCTGTCTACGACAAAAGGTTCATCAAGATTTCCGCTTTCCAGACAAATAAGTGTTGTCATGATTTTTGTTGTACTCGCCATGGGAAGCTTTTCACTGCTGTTCTTTTCAAACAGAATTTCACCTGTATCAGCGGAAATCACAACAGCCGCCTTTGCAGATATTTCGGTTTCGCCCTCAGCATATATATCGGGAATCTGTATTCCGCATATAATCATGGCAGACGATAAAATTACAGCCAACTTTTTCATAAACGCATACCTCCGCAAAAAATATCTTCTTCTGCATAATATGCGGAAAAGCTATGCTATATTACATCAGTCACTAAGAGAAATCTCACTGTCAGTCTCGGATTTATCAGCCTTTTTCTTTGCCATGATGTTCTGGATTTTCTCGACAATAGTCGGCACAGCACTGATTGCACTGTTAACAGGGTCATTTCCAGAATCGACAGTAACCATTTTTACATTGCCGTCAGGAGAAATAACAAGAAATCCTTCAGGTTTTATACTGATTCCCGCACCTGCACCGCCTGCAAACAAATCCTTGTCATATTTTGATGGCAAATCAGAACCGCCCGAAGCAAATCCATAGCATACCTTTGAAATCGGAATAACAGTAGTTCCGTCTGCTGTGGTAATCGGGTCGCCGATAATTGAATTGACATCAGCCATTTCCTTGACTTTTTCCATTGAAATGCCAAGCAGTTCATTTATAGATGTTTTTTTCTTTGTATCCATGATATGAAACCTCATTTCTTTGATTTTCTTGATTTTCTCAGTTTCCTCTCCTGCATTTTCTGCGGAATAAAAAACCTGAACATATATGTTATCAGGAAATGAACTCCTGCAACAATCGGTGTAATAAATCTGAATCTGAGTTTTGCGGAAATATCCCAGCGACTGTCTTTCTGTTTGAAATCTGGGAAAATATCAACTGTTTCAAACTCAGTGGTGCATACAGTACCAAGCCAGCCGAGCATATTGTATACAGCTCCACTTATTCTGCCATAATTTAATGCACATTTATATGCATCTTCATCGGCAATCATGAAATCAATATAAATTCTGCTGAATCTGAATCCCTTGAAAATATGCAGTAAAGGTCTGTCCGCTGCACGGACAATATCAAGTACCTTATCAATTTTACTCTCATATTCATCAAACTTATCA
>JAIDNR010000057.1 GCA_029063695.1 Ruminococcus sp. | reverse complement strand
GCGTAACGCATAAGAAAGCCTTGCAGTTCCTCACGGGACATTTTCTTTATGGAGCGATAGGTATCGCGGTCGATTATAGGTGTGTTATCTGCCATTTCATCATCTCCTTGTGTTTAAAACTTCATTGGTTGATAAATTCGGAAAAGTCAGGTGTTCTCCGGAACAACAGTTTCCAGTAGTTCACACAGATCATCATCCATAAAAGAATAATCATCTGCGATATTCAGGCAGACTATCTTCTTATCTGCCACTATTTCTGGATACTTCTCCTTTATCCTTCGGACGTGCTTCTTCTCCATGCAGAATATGATATCCGCCCAACCGAGTAGTCCTGGTGTGACCTTTATGCGTGCATTGCTCTCTGTACCGGCGGAGCGTGCCTGATGTCCTTCATAGCCGTCAAACAGCTTTTCGGCAGTCAGACTTCTTCGCTTATTCTGGCTGCATAAAAATAGTAGATGCATATGTTACTTCTACTCTCCTAATTTCCGATAAAATGTAACCGCCGCAGCGATTTCCTCATCTGTTGGATGCCCTTTGGCGATGCCACCCACCAGCTTAAACGGTTCAAAGGTGTCATATCCTTGGCAGCGGTATTCGCACAGTTCCTTACAATGCTTCCGAGCAACAATATTACGCATTCCTTTCAGGAAACCACCCCTCGGTGCACCGTATGTATAGATATAGAAAACGGATTTGTTTTCAGGCAGATGATCCTCAGCAAAAGAAATAATCTGCTTAGAAAAAGAGCCGTAATAAATACCCGATGCAAAGCCGATTCGATCATATGCAGACAGATCGGCAGAAGTATTTCCGATCACATTGAGAAGATCGACATCCTCGGTTTTAGAGATAGCATCCAGCAGTTTCTTGGTATTGCCGTGATGCTTGGAATAGTAAACGATTACTGTTTTCATTGAATCCTCCTATTCTGTGGTCAGCTTATAAGTCCTGATAAACGAATTTACATCCGCACCGCTTTCTATGTACCGCAGCAAGATTTCCGCACAAGCACGGCTGTCGCTGTCCGCCTGATGATGATCGAGCGCAATGCCATAATGGTCGCACATCACATTCAACTTGTGACTCATGCCGGGCAAAAGACGTCTGCCTGCCTGTACCGTGCATATGTATTTCGCATTGTTTTTCCATGTAATGCCATAATCGTGCAGGCACTTTTTCAGCACGCCCATATCGAATAACGCATTGTGTGCAACCAGAATACCGCTGCTCATGATCGACTCGATCTGCATCCATAGTGCAGCGAAATTCGGTGCGCCCTGCACGGTTTTTGCGCTGATACCAGTAAGCTGCGTGTTGAAATAATCAAAGTGTGTTTCCGGATTAACCAATGAGAAAAACGAATCTGCAATTCTGCCATCCTCTACCACAGTAATGCCTATAGCACTCATTCGGTTGTTGGAACGATTGGGCGTTTCTACGTCAAATACAATATATTTGTTCATATCATTATTTCCTTATGCAAGTGTGGCTATATCCCTTCTCTATTCTTTATAAGTAATTCTCTTAATGCTTGCTCAAACGCCATATCCTGTGCTACTGTTCGCTTCGGCATACCTTTCAATCTTCCGCCGTTCTGACGAATTTTCTTTGAAACTGCACGAAATTCCAGAAGTCCTGAAATATTCTCATTAGTGTATTCTTTTCCGTCCTGATTAAGAACGATTGCACGCTTACTCAGGCACATTGCCGCAAGACCATAATCCTGCGTAATGGCAATATCGCCTTTCTGAATCAGATTGACAAGCCGGAAGTCTACGCTGTCTGCACCTTTATCTACTACAATTGTTTCAGCTCCACCATGTTCAATCTGATGTGCAGTATCACAGATTATGACACATGGAATATTGAATTTTTCTGCAATTTTCAGCGTATTTCTGACGACCGGACAGCCGTCTGCGTCAATATATATTTTCATATTCAGGTTATCCTTCCATGGAGTTTTTTCTAATACAATTCACGATCCAAACATAAAGGTATCCGTTCACATAGATAAATAGTACTCATACAAAGCGATTGCATGATGAATCGCAAAGGTTGTGCGATATTTATACATTTTTAAGTCAGACTTCATAGTGGCAATCGCCGCAGTAACGTAGCCGGGATTTTCTTTTTCTTCCTCGTAAAATGTAACATAATCACCCTCGGTGGTTTCGGCAGCTTGCACTGCGATCTCCAGATTGCAGTCATTCTTTTCTATGTAGTAGAAAACAGAATTTTCCGCATTGTTCTGCACTTCCGTCACCAATCTCTCAATTGCACTTGTACTGTCACGATACACCATCAGTATCGTATCATTTGCAATCTGCGTGATAGAATCATAAACATTTCTTATGACACCCTCGTCATCTGTGTAATCATACTGGACGATCCAGAATGGCAGGCAATGGATTACGGACAAATTCTTAGACTCCGCATATTTCTGTGCAGTTTCGATGAATTTCACTTGCTGGTATCTTGCAGCATCGTTATTCTTCCAGTTAAACTCCGAGTTTGTCCAAACCTCAACATCATAAGAAACTCCGGCTAATCTTGCATCGTAATCGACCAGACTGTTATACTCCTCAACTTTGTCGAAAATATTATAAATCGCTGTCTGATAGCTATCCTCATATAACCACGTCTTTTCACCGGTCACAAGATACACCTTTATGTTCCTTGCATAAGCGTTTTTTACAAAAGCTTCCACCATATCCTTACTTTTTATCAGTTTGTTTGCACCGATAGAATAATAGATTTCGGTAATACCGTAAAATTCCATTGCGTCTAAAAATTTATTCTGCTTTTCTGCATCGTCATCTATTCCGTATAAAGCGGCTTTCGTGCCTTTCCAATACCATGTCGCACATTGCATTTTTGTTTCTTCATTGATGAGGTAAACATCCATTGTGTCTGCGTTATACAGATATTTTGTATCGCTGTTTAAACCGAGATTCTCATTATTTACGAGATAAAACCTATCGATTGAATAGTCAAGAGGACGACCCATTTTGTCCTCAATCGCACTTTTCAAATTTCCTGCAATCTGATAATTATACTCAGACTTTGAAATATAGGCATTTCGGACAGCATCTTCATAATCCATGCCGATCAGCGAATCTAAGGGATTATGTGACATTGTTTGAATCAACGCTCGTTTCATCAGGCAAAGATCAAACACATCAAGTCTATCATCCTCACACAAGTCCCCTGCTTTCCAGTATGCAAGTTCCGTATCAGGAACAGCCAGCAGCCACCGCTGCATCAGCACAACATCCGCAACGGAAAACTGACCGTCTGCGTTGACATCGCCTGCAACAAGCTCATGCTGAGTATAATTCAGACTGTCATTTTTAGCTGTTTCAACTGCGTATGTCTGCCTCCCGGAAAATGCAAAAGATGCTAATATACATGCTGAGATAACAGATAATATTTTTTTCACGGATATATTCACTCCCATAGTTTAAATTTCCTTTAATCGCTCCTTCAATTTTGTATTCCGTTTCGTAACAGTGACATGTTTCACTGCATACGATATAGCTTTTTTCGTTCCGACAAGCACCAGCATTTTCTTAGCTCTCGTAATACCTGTATATATCAGATTCCTCTGCATCATCACAAAATGCGTCATCATCACGGGCATAACAACTACAGGATATTCCGACCCCTGCGATTTGTGAATCGTAATCGCATAGGCCTGCACCAGTTCATCAAGTTCAGTCACATCGTATTCAACTGCACGATTATCAAATATAACAGTCAACCTACGGTTTTCAAAATCAATGGATGAAATGATTCCTATATCGCCGTTGAAAACTTCCTTGTCATAATTGTTGCGAATCTGCATGACCTTGTCATTTTGTCTGAAAGAACGTCCTGCACGATACAGACATTTATCGCTCGGATTAATCGCTTCCTGCAATAAAATATTCAGATTTGCAGCACCCACAACTCCTCTCTGCATAGGCGAAAGTACCTGAATATCATACGGTGCAATATGACAATATTTCGGCAGCCTGTACTTCACAAGCTCCACGATTTTTTTCGCTGCAGGCTCCGGTTCTTCCTCTTCGATATAGAAAAAGTCCGTATTCCTGCCATTGCTCAGATTAGGAAATTCACCTTCATTGATTCTGTGTGCATTCATAATAATTCTGCTTGACTGTGCCTGACGGAAAATTTTTGTCAGCCTGATTACCGGAAACTGTTCCGAATCAATGATGTCACGCAGAACATTTCCTGCTCCTACGGACGGAAGTTGGTCAATATCACCCACAAGAATGAGTTTCATATGCGGCGGGATCGCTTTAAGAAGTGAATTCATGAGAATTATATCAATCATTGAGGATTCATCAACGATCAGTACATCGCCGTCAAGCCGACTGTTTTCGTTTTTCTGATATCCTTCCGGAGGTTTGAATTCAAGAAGCCTGTGAATCGTTTTTGCCTCCATGCCCGTTGTTTCCGTCATGCGTTTTGCAGCACGTCCTGTCGGCGCTGCAAGCAGAATACGCAGCCCCATAATTTGCAGAACACGTATAATGCCAAGCGTTGTGGTTGTTTTTCCCGTACCGGGTCCGCCTGTCAGAACCATGACCTTTGCGTTGACCGCCTGCTGGATTCCCTGTGCCTGAATCTCATCATATTCAATGCCAATTTTCTCCTGCAATTTTGGAATATTCACTTTCAGATTGGTATTGATGCGTGCCGGAGAATCATTCAGCAATTTCAGTCTGCGTGCCACACCTGTTTCCGCCATATAAAACGGCGGCAGATAAATTGCCCCGTCATCAAGAATCAAATCGCTTGTATTCAGAATTTTTTCAAGTGCATCAGCTACAGCTTCCTGCTCCGTGCCGAGAAGTTCCGCACTTTTGGCGATAAGCTGTTCTTTTTCAGCATAAACATTCCCCTCGTCCGCAAGCTGATTCAGCGTGTATAAAATTCCACTTCTGCACCGCATAAAGCAATTTTTCTCAAATCCGAGTTTTGATGCAATACTGTCCGCAGTCTTGAATCCGATGCCCCATATATCGTCGGCTAATCTGTACGGATTCGATTTCACAATCTCGATACTGTCGTTGCCATAGATTTTATAAATTTTCGCAGCAAATGATGTGCTAACCTCGTGACCTTGCAGAAAAAGCATGATGTTCTTGATTTCTTTCTGATGTTCCCAGCTCCTGACTATCATGTCCACACGCTTTTTGCCGATGCCGTCCACTTCATTTAATCGTTCAGGAGTGTCCTCAATAACTGAAATGGTATCCATACCGAACAGATTCACAATTCTTTTGGCAAACTTCGGACCCACGCCTTTTATCAGACCGCTGCCGAGATATTTTTCAATTCCGAAAACAGTTGCAGGAACGGTTTCTTCCCACTTCTGTGCAATAAAC
>JAIDNR010000056.1 GCA_029063695.1 Ruminococcus sp. | reverse complement strand
TCTTGTCCGAAATCAAACAGATTCATATTTTCAAGCGTTGCATTATCGAAATTTGTAGGAAGATTTCGGGCAAGATAATTCCTGCCATATTCATTTTCATCAGAAATAAATCTGTCAAATGCATACTCTGAAAGATGTTCAATGCAGTCAAACGTACCAGAAATTTCACAAATATTTTCCGATTCCATAACCGCTTTAAGCTTCACAAAATCATTGTAAGAAAGCTGCGAAATCTTCTTTGCAAGTTCGTTTAACGTATCGATTTTATGCGTGTCATCAAACTTCAAATTTGGCAATGCCGACTGAAAATCAAGACAGATTCCATTATAAAAATCGCAGGCAATTTCCGCTTCACACGGCAGCGATACCCATTGTGCCTGTTCTATTTTTTCTTCTTCCGGCACGATCAGCAGACGAAAAAAACAGTTCTCAGGTCTGCCGATTTCAATATTGATATCCGGCGGTTCATAGCCTGAAGTCACGCAGTAATATCCGTCAATAAACACACCGCCCTCACGCTCCTGCATAAGCCTACCGATTTTTTCACGGTCAAGGAGTTCCAAAATTTCATCGGAACAGCTTTCGAGTTCGGGAATCATTTCATTTTCAATAACCGTTTCTCCCAGCTCACAGCAGTCCCGACAAGGATAGACCATAACAGAATCCAGTCCGTAAGTCATCTTCAGCATATCCTCAAAAGTACACTCAGGGTTGGCTATCAGCAGACTTTTGAACGCCGTCATCTCATCATATTTAAGATTTCCCAAGCGTTCAGCGAACAGATTCAGCCTATAAATATCCGCTGAAAACTCTCTGTTGCACAAGCTATACGGCAGTTCCATATTGTCGTATTCCGAAATTGAAAACGTCACGATTGGTTTATCATGGGGAACTTTCAGCCTGTCAAGGGTGTCCTGAATCTCCAAAACATTCATTGGGAATTCCTTGCTGATAGAGATCAATTCTCCGGTTTTCAAATTTATTTTCATAAAAAATCACTCTCCATTTTCATTTTCTTCTTCTGTATTTTCTTCTGTCGGATTCTGAATTTCGTTGATTTTATCATCAACTTCCTGCGGATAATTTATGCCCTCAAAGGTACACCAGCTTATCCAGTTTCCCTCTGCAACATGCGATTTCACAATGCGTCCCTTGTCATAGGATGCAAAAACAGCATCGCCGTTTCCAACGTAAACTCCGAAATTATTTCCGTCAAAAAATCCGATCCCTGCAACATCGGGCATGGTATCAGGTTCTCCGATTTCGTTGTAGATAAGCGTATCAACATCCGTATTAAAGGATTTTTCGGACGGCATATATCTCAGATATCCCATGATAAGTCCAACATTATCGGAGCAACGATACCGCAGCTCTTTATCCATTTCACCGAAACAGCCTTCATAGTAGCTCCAGCCTGAGAGGTAAGCATTCTCTGCCCATGCCGCAAGATCGACGCTATTTTTTGATTCTGAATCCGTGAACATATACGGATTTATTGTTGCATTCATCACGAAAATATACGTCCGCATGAAGTCCTCGAAATTAATTTCAAGATCGTAATTTGAATTTATCGCGTTGATAAGAGTTTCATCATCTGGTGCAATTGCAAACAGATTCGCATAGGATTCCGCATCGAAATGCTGCACATTTTCAAAAAAAGACATGTATATTAGCTGCGCTTTGATGGTCTGATTTCTGACATCTGCGTTGTTCATAGCATACTCTATAGCCTGTCCCTGATTGAAAATATTATCGAATTTAAGTTGGCTTTCTTCGTCCATGTTATTCAAAAAATCCGACTCGTTAAACTCAAATTCAACGGTCGGAGGTTCGATACTTCCAAGGCTTGAAAGCACAACGATCGGCGTCATCAGCAGAAAAATCAATCCCACAACTATGCTGCCGACTATCATCAGAAATTTATTTCGCTTATCCTTGTCCAGCGCAAGATCAATCGCCAATTTTTTCAGCAGAGCCTTTGCTGCTGCGGCTATTGCTTCGGTCATCTTCCTCCCGCCTTTCCGAACAATCTCACCTTGTAATCAGGCGCATGAACTTGTAAAAGATACCGTTCGTTTCCGCAGCGATACAAGCAAGTTCCACGCTCCGGATATTTTATCAGACCGTATTCAGACTGCTCGACCTGAAGCGTATCCATAAAATCCACAGGCGAGATATTGCCGGGATTGAACAGAAAATGGTGGCTCGGAATACTGAACAGCGGCTTGGTAAACTCCTTTATTTCGGGCAGAAGGAAGTCCTCAATATTTTGTGACGAAAGTATAAACGAGGACTCTTTTTTACGAACACGTTTCATGCCGTTGCGGATATATTCAATTGCCGTCATATTTGTAAGGAATAAATACAATTCATCGACTGCCGCAACAGTATTTCCTCGTCCCAGAAGCTGATTGCTCATGTAGCTGAGAATGTTGAACAGCAGCGTATCCTTGAGCCTTTTGTTGGTATCCATAAGACCTTTCACGCCGAAACAGATGAATTTTCCGTCACGGATATTCGTGTGACCGTCAAAATATTTCGATTCTGAGCCCTTGCACATGGAGTGCAATCCCAAGCAGATATTTTGCAAAATTTCCTCAGTATACAGGTGTTTACGGCTGCTGTCAAATGACAAAAATTCCTTTTCGATAAGCTCGTAGAGATCATTCATAATCGGATAATCCTCGCTGCTCAGCTTATCAAAATCTGTAAAATCATCGATTCCAAAACGTGCATACAGTTTCATCAGCATGATTTCTATTGTGTCTACTTCGGCATCGGTGAAATCCTTATACGCTCTGAAAAAGTCCTTTAAATAGCTGATATGCTGCGATAATCTTGTAACTTTTCTAAACGTTTCGGGACTGTCATCGGTGGACTTTTCTCCGTCACTCCATGCTTTCGGTTCAAGGGGATTTATCATAAATTCGCCAGACATCATGTCAATGTATGTGCCGCCGAGATTGGAACAGAGGTCATGGTATTCACTCTCAGGATCAAGGCAAAGGATCGATTTTCCTGCCTCACGCTGATTGCACAGTAACAGCTTCATCAGGTGTGACTTTCCTTGACCGCTGTTACCAAGGATGAGAATATTGCTGTTAGTCTTATCCTCGGTACGCTTATCGAATTCCACAAGCACGTTGCTGCCGTACTTGTCACGACCGAGATAAAAGCCGTTTTCATCGGTCTTTCCGCTGTAATTCAGAGGATACATATTTGCCACGGAACTCGCAGGAAGAACACGCTCAAACTGACTTCCGAACATATTATTGCCCGTCGGGAGAACAGATAAAAATCCCTCTTTCTGACGGAGGAGCAGTCTGTCAACGCTGATTTTTGAACGTGTCAGCTCCATAGTTATGTCAGCCTGCAGTTCTTTCAGCTTATCCTCAGAAGCGGCTTTCAGCTCTATAAAAACAGCCGTGTGCAGAAGAGGTTCTTTGTTGCGGCGAAGCTCTGACAGCAATTCCACCACGTCATTTATATTATCCTGTGCCTTGATGCTCTCGTTAACATCGTTGGTGGTGGTCATCATGTGGTTCTTCCGCATTGCCTGCTGAACAATTTTACGCTGCTCCATGCTTGTCACAAGACGATTGTAAATGCGTAAGGTCACGCCGTTTCGATCCGCCAAATGCGCTAATATAGCTGTTTCTTCAGTGGTCGGCGGATACTCCGTGATCGCCCAGACCGACTTATAGAAATTTCCGCAGATGTAGTAATCGGTGTAAAATTTTATCATTCCCGGCACAATGCGGTCAAAAAAATCCTTTGTTTCCACAATTTCAAGCTGTTCTGCGGACAGCTCTTTTTCCTTTCGTTTTTTAAATATTTTCATCAGCCATATCCTCCGTATCAAACTCATTTTCTCCCTCAATATCGGGGATTTCCTCGCCTGAAATACTCGTCCCAAAGTACAGCGCAAGTATTCTTTTTATCTCAGGCTTTGTCATTTTTTTCGCCGAGAATCCGTGTTCCGAAATGGCTTTGCCCACACGGTTTATGATGTTAAAAATCTGCTCGTCTTTTTCTCTGCGGAATCTTATCGCAAACATAAATTGCCTTGCCGATGACATCTCAGCTTGAATTTCTTCAAGAAAATCATAATCAGATTGCAGCAGTTTTCTGACTTCCTCGTTTTCTTCAATTTCAAGCCTTTTTCTCACATGATTTTTGTTGCTGTCAAAGCATTCGCAGGAATCCAGAGCGATTATTTCAAGGTCGGGAATCGTGCTTAACAGCATCATCAGGTGATGTATCTTCACGTCGATATTCGCCGCCGAAAGAACGGAAATATTGGTCGGTTCTACGCTGAAAAATACAATTTCAGCCTTGTCCGTTTTTACTCCGTATTTTGAAAAGCGTTCAAGACCTATCAAGCCCTGAACGCCGTTTTTCTTCTTTATCATAAAATTTTATGCTCCCTTCGTCCAATAAAAAGTTTGCTGCGAGGTCACAAAAAACTTCACAGCATTAAAAATATAGTCCATAATTGCCGTATCGTCCACCCTCAGACTTAAAAATCCGTAACAGACCGTCGCAGCCATTGGAACGGGCGTCCACAGCTTCACAAAAATCATTATTGAAACAATAATCCCTGCACAGATTATTAAAAAGTCTCGAACGTTCCAGAACCACAATTTTACCGTAGCACGCAGATTTTCAGGATAAATGTAGCTTTTCATTTCGCAGCTCCTTTCAGCATTCCGACAGCCTTAGCGCCCATAGAAACGCTATGACTAACGCTTACCATATTAACTTTTACGCTTGTATCCAGTCCGTACATCTGCGCAATTCTCGGAACTTCGCAGGCGGACAGGCAAATTCCAACCGCAAGCAGAGCGTGCTGCGTGTAGGTCAGCAGTCCGAGATAGAGGATAGTTGTCTGCAAAAAAGCGGTCAGACAGGTGGCGATCACTTGCTTGCACCATGAATAAAATCCGTCCGTATAGCCCCTCGGAACGCCGAACAGATACAGACTTCCCACAGCTATCTGACAGAGCATTATTCCTCCACGCTTGATGTTTGCGAACACAACTTTTATGGTGCAGTATCCGAATAAAATGATAAAAAACAGGCTGAACAGCGAAACGTCTGAGGCGAGCGCTATGATTACAGAAAGTCCCGTGCCTGCGACCGTATCGTTTGTGCTGCCTACGAAACTTCTCAATAAATCGTGGGAAAAAGTCCCCTGCATTGCTACGCAGAAAGAGTATAATCGCTGCGGAACAACCGTTATCAGATTCGCCGCCATGAAACCTTTCAGCACGTTCAGACAGGTATTTTTGATGTTCGATTGCCCCGATTCATAGGCAATTGCGCAGTCAAACACCTCCACGATA
>JAIDNR010000055.1 GCA_029063695.1 Ruminococcus sp. | reverse complement strand
ATACGGTATATATTAATTATACCTTATTAAAGGAGTTTTTGCAATATATTTTTTTAAAACAAATCAGAATCGTGTAAAAATCCAGTAGATAAGACCATAGAGGAAAGCAGCCGCACAGCCATATAAAATGACAGGTCCTGCTATTGTGAAAATTTTCGTGCCTACTCCAAGTACAAGACCTTCTGATTTTGCTTCGATTGCCGATGAGCTTATAGAGTTTGAAAATCCAGTGATAGGTACAAGAGTTCCTGCACCTGCGTGTTTTCCGAGTTTCTGATACCAGCCGAGACCTGTGAAAAATGCACTTAAACTTACAAGGATAACAGAAGTCCACATTGCCGATTTTTCAGTATCAAAGCCTGCTGTTTCAAAAGCACTGCGTATAAGCTGTCCTATAACGCATATTCCTCCGCCCACACAGAATGCTGTTAATGTATTTACCATTACATTTGACTTCGGTTCTGCTCTTTTACTCATTTCACTGTATGCCTGCGGTGTTATGTTCATTCTTACCGCCTCCTTTTATGATATTATTTCAGAAATTTATAAAAATATACATGAATTTCAAAATTAGATTATTGACAGAATTTCAATAATATGTTACAATATTCTTTATAGGAGGCTGATATTTTATGGATAAAATAAATAATAAATTTCGTGGCTGTCTTATCGGCGGTGCTGTCGGTGATGCTTTGGGCTATCCTGTGGAATTTATGAGAGAAAGTATGATTTTTGACAAGTACGGAGAAAACGGCATAACAGAATATGAACTCACAGACGGGAAGGCGATTGTTTCTGATGATACGCAGATGACAATGTTCACCGTAAACGGTCTTATTTATGGCATAACACAGCAGAATATCGGCAAAGCGTTCGGCGACGTTTCGGACTATATTTATTCTGCCTACAAGGACTGGCTTGCAACTCAATTTTTTGAGGAAAGAAAATATACATCATGGCTTATGAGTATTCCCGAACTTTACGCAAGGCGTGCCCCGGGCAATACCTGTATCTCCGCACTTATGTCAGGAAAAAAGGGAAATCTTGACAAGCCGATAAATAACAGCAAAGGCTGCGGAGGTATCATGCGTATTGCTCCGATAGGACTCTATTTCAAGGATTCTCCTAATGAATGTGCAATATGTGCGGCTGAGGCATCGGCAATAACTCATGGTCATGAGCTTGGTTATATACCGTCTGCACTTCTTTCTTATCTTATTTATCAGCTTACTTACTGTGATACTACGGTATACAAAGCCGCATTTGAACTTCCCGTTCTGTGCGATAAAATATTCGGCGATGCCAGACACGCACAGATGCTTAATAATCTTATTTCAAAAGCAGTACATCTTGCAGGCAGTGATACTGATGATATTACTGCAATTCATGAACTCGGTGAGGGCTGGATGGCGGAAGAAACACTCGCTGTTGCCCTGTATTGTGCGATAAAATACTCCGATGACTTCGAAAAAGCTGTTATTTCTGCTGTTAATCACAACGGCGACAGTGATTCAACCGGTGCGGTTACGGGAAATATCCTTGGTGCATACCTCGGACTTGACGGTATTCCCGATAAATTCAGGAAAAATCTCGAAATGTATGATACTATTATTGAACTTGCAGACGATTTATACACATCAAGTCAGAATTTAGGTAAAAATTTCACCTATGATGAGAATTGGACAAAAAAATATATTAATCCTGTGTTTTAATAATAAAAGTCCCTGATTTTTCAGGGACTTTTTAATTATTCTAAAAGCCATACTATTTCAACACTTTCACTTTCTTCAACTGTTGGAGAAGAAAGTAAACTTGATTTGGATTCAATGATTTTGAAAATATCATCAAGCATATATCCTTCATCTTCATCATTTGAATAAGATTTATTATTGAGGGTTTTAAATGTTTTAATTCCTGCAATTTTTTCTCCTGCAAATGAAGCTAGCATTTCAGCTTTATTTTTTGAATCTTCAATAGCACTTTTTAAAAGCTCTTTGTGTATTTCCTCTATATTTGAGACATCATAATTTTCACTTAACTCAACATTAAACTCATATTTTGAAATAAGTTTCATAAACAAATCAGAAAGACCTGTTTTCATTGGAAGTAATGCAGAGATTTTTCTGTTTGCCCTGTAAGGTGGATTATCATTATTTGAATTATAGGATTTTGATGTTGAATTACTTTCAATTTTGAAAACTTCCGGAGTAATTTTAATATTTTTTTCAATTATTGAAAGAAAATGTTCAAGTTCATAGTTTACAGCCTCTACAGATTCAGCAATTGAATATACTGTTGCTTCAAAATTAAATATATATTTTACAAGGTCACATTTAATTTCACGTTTTGCATAACCTTTTACAGTCATTTCACCAATAGTAAACACTCCTTAAATTTTTTACAAAAATCCTCGCACTTTTCAGATGCGAGGACTTTTTTATATCATAATGAGCATCAGAACTTAATGTTCCTTTAAAATTACTTGTTAGCAATAGCAGCCTGTGCAGCAGCAAGACGTGCAATCGGAACACGGAATGGTGAGCATGATACATAATCAAGACCAATCTTGTGGCAGAACTCAACAGATGTCGGGTCGCCGCCGTGTTCGCCGCAGATACCACAGTGAAGCTTTTCGTTTGCAGGCTTACCAAGCTTGATAGCCATATCCATAAGCTTGCCGACACCAGTCTGGTCGAGCTTAGCAAAAGGATCGTTCTCGAAAATCTTCTTGTCGTAGTAAGCATTGAGGAACTTGCCTGCGTCGTCACGTGAGAAGCCATAAGTCATCTGTGTGAGGTCGTTTGTACCGAAACAGAAGAAGTCAGCATTTGCAGCAATTTCGTCTGCTGTAAGAGCAGCACGTGGAATTTCAATCATTGTACCAACTTCGTATTCGAGTGCAACACCGGCAGCAGCGATAACAGCATCAGCAGTTTCAACAACAACCTTCTTAACAAACTTAAATTCCTTGATGTCACCAACAAGCGGAATCATGATTTCAGGCTTAACTGTCCAGTCGGGGTGATTGTTCTTGACATTGATAGCAGCCTTGATGATAGCATTTGTCTGCATCTTAGCAATTTCAGGATATGTTACTGCAAGACGGCAGCCTCTGTGACCCATCATCGGGTTGAATTCATGGAGACCAGAAATGATGTTCTTGATTGTCTCAACGGACTTGCCCTGAGCTTCAGCAAGAGCAACAATATCAGCTTCTTCTGTAGGAACGAATTCGTGGAGAGGTGGGTCAAGGAATCTGATTGTAACAGGGTTGCCCTCAAGAGCTTCATAAAGAGCTTCAAAGTCAGCCTGCTGCATAGGTTCAATCTTAGCAAGAGCAGCTTCTCTTTCTTCAACTGTATCTGAGCAAATCATCTCACGGAATGCAGCGATTCTCTCAGGGTCAAAGAACATATGCTCTGTACGGCGGAGACCGATACCTTCAGCACCGAGTTCACGAGCCTTCTTTGCATCAGCAGGAGTATCTGCATTTGTTCTTACCTTAAGTGTTCTGTATTTGTCAGCCCAAGTCATAATTCTCTCGAATTCGCCTGCAATCTGAGCGTCAACAGTAGGAATAACACCATCATAGATGTTTCCTGTTGTACCGTCGATTGAGATATAGTCACCCTCAACGAATGTCTTTCCGCCGAGTTCAAACTTCTTGTTAGCTTCGTCCATCTTGATGTCGCCGCAGCCTGATACGCAACATTCGCCCATACCACGAGCAACAACGGCAGCGTGTGATGTCATACCGCCACGAACTGTAAGGATACCCTGTGCAGCCTTCATACCGGTGATGTCCTCAGGTGATGTTTCAAGACGTACAAGAACAACCTTCTCACCTTTTTCAGCCCACTCAACAGCATCGTCAGCAGTAAATACAACCTTACCGCAAGCAGCACCGGGAGATGCACCAAGTCCCTTGCCCATAGGAGTTGCAGCCTTGAGAGCAGCAGCATCGAACTGCGGGTGGAGAAGTGTATCGAGGTTTCTTGGGTCAATCATTGCAACAGCTTCCTGCTCTGTCTTCATACCCTCATCAACGAGGTCACAAGCAATTTTAAGTGCAGCCTGAGCTGTTCTCTTACCGTTTCTTGTCTGGAGCATATAGAGCTTTCTGTCTTCAACAGTGAATTCCATATCCTGCATATCATGATAGTGATTTTCAAGAGTCTGGCAAACTTCAACAAACTGAGCATAAGCCTCAGGGAAAGTTTCAGCCATCTGAGCTATAGGCATAGGAGTTCTTACGCCTGCAACAACATCTTCGCCCTGTGCATTTGTAAGGAATTCGCCCATGAGTTTCTTTTCACCTGTAGCAGGGTCACGGGTAAATGCAACACCTGTACCGCAGTTATCGCCCATGTTTCCGAATGCCATTGACTGTACGTTAACAGCAGTACCCCATGAGAAAGGAATATCGTTGTCACGTCTGTAAACGTTAGCTCTTGGGTTGTCCCATGAACGGAATACAGCCTTGATAGCACCCATAAGCTGTTCCTTCGGGTCATCAGGGAAATCAACACCGATTTTGCTCTTATATTCAGCCTTGAACTGTGTAGCGAGTTCCTTAAGGTCATCAGCATCAAGTTCAACGTCCTGAGTAACGCCCTTCTTTTCTTTCATTTCGTCGATAAGTTCTTCAAAGTACTTCTTACCAACTTCCATAACAACGTCGGAATACATCTGGATAAATCTTCTGTAGCAGTCCCAAGCCCAGCGAGCGTTGCCTGACTTTTCAGCGATTGTTTCAACAACAGTTTCATTAAGACCAAGGTTAAGAATTGTATCCATCATACCAGGCATTGAAGCTCTTGCACCTGAACGGACAGAAACGAGAAGCGGATTCTCCTTGTCGCCGAACTTCTTGCCTGTAACGCCTTCCATTTTTACGATGTACTCGTTGATTTCAGCCATAATCTCCTCTGAGATACCGCCGTCCTCATAATACTGAGTACAAGCCTCTGTTGTGATTGTGAAGCCCTGAGGAACAGGAAGACCGATGTTAGTCATCTCAGCAAGGTTTGCACCCTTACCGCCGAGAAGTTCTCTCATTGTAGCATTACCCTCTGAGAAAAGGTAACAATATTTTTTTGCCATTGGTATATACCTCCAATTTTAAACTTACCGGAAGAGCTGTAAACGAACTCTTTCCGACTTATATATATTATAGCATACTTCTTACGATGCAAATACACCGTTTTTTACTACCTTTGCATCAATTCGTAGTCACGGAGGGGGCAGGACGCTTCCTCCATTTTATTTACCAAGACTAAGAATATCGATTTTAACACCGTATGATTGATAAGCAACTTTTAGAACAGACCGTAACAAAAGCC
>JAIDNR010000054.1 GCA_029063695.1 Ruminococcus sp. | reverse complement strand
AACCTGTCCTTATATTATATAGTTTTTATATCAGTTTGTCAAGTCCTTTTGAACAATTTTTTAGTCATGAAGTTTACGCCTGTCAATAACACGGACAGCTTTGCCCTCACTTCTTGTAATTGATTTTGGACTTACAAGATGAACTTTGGGATTTATTCCGAGCATTGTCTTGATTGCAAGTGCAAGAGTTTTCTCGTACATCTGAATATCTTCACCTGCTGAATCAGCCTGTGTGGGATTCATTTCAACGCTTATATCAAGAGTATCTGTATTATTCACCCTGTCAACCTCAATGAGGTAGTTCGGCGAATATCCCTGTTCGATGAGTACAGTTTCAATCTGTGACGGAAAAACGTTTACTCCACGGATAATAAGCATATCGTCGCTTCTGCCCATAGGCTTGCTCATTTTTATAAGAGTACGTCCGCAGGAGCATTTTTTTCGTGAGAGTACGCACAAATCCCTTGTTCTGTAACGGAGAAGCGGAAATGCTTCTTTTGTAATACTTGTGAAAACAAGTTCGCCGACTTCGCCTTCGGGAAGCACTTCACCTGTTTCGGGATTGATAATTTCGGGAATGAAATGGTCTTCGTTGATGTGCATACCTGTCTGCTCAGAACATTCAAACGATACGCCCGGACCGCTTGTTTCAGTAAGTCCATAGATGTCATAAGCCTTTATTCCGAGTGATTTCTCAATGGAACGACGCATTTCCTCAGTCCACGGTTCAGCACCGAAAATACCTGCTTTAAGCTTTATATCGTCTGTCGTATAGCCCATATCATGGAGAGTTTCGCCGATATATGCAGCATAGGACGGTGTACAGCAAAGAATTGTCGCACCCAAATCACGCATGAATGTAATCTGACGTTCCGTGTTTCCACTGGACATTGGAAGTGTGAGACAGCCGACTTTATGTGAACCGCCGTTAAGTCCGGGACCGCCTGTAAAAAGTCCGTAACCATAGCATACCTGACAAACGTCCTCGTTTGTACCACCTGCTGCTGTGATTGCTCTTGCACAGCAGTCCTCCCATAAATCAATGTCATTCTGAGTATAGAATGCTACAACACGCTTGCCTGTAGTACCGCTTGTGGACTGTATTCTCACACATTCGCTCAAAGGCTTTGCAAGTAGTCCGTAAGGGTAAGCATCACGCAAATCCGATTTCGTGAGAAACGGAAGTTTATGCAAATCGTCCGTTGATTTGATATCTTCGGGCTTTACTCCCTTTTCGTCCATGAGATTACGGTAATACTCAACATTCTCATAAACGTGCTTTACCTGCTCCACAATACGCTCGTCCTGCAATTTTTTCATGTCCTCACGGGACATTGTTTCAATTTCCTGATTCCAATATCTTTCCATTGGTAACATCTCCTTTTATATAAATATTTTAATAATAATCATCTTCATTGTTTTTCTTAACTGTCAGACATACAGCAATTATCCCAACTGTAAAAAGTGCTATCAGTACTGTTGCAAGACCCGATTCCGTAAGAAATGATATTCCTGCAACATAGTACAAAAATATACACGGCAACATCTTTTCAGCAAATGGCAAATCTAATATTAATCCGAATAAAGCGAAAAGAGTAATCATAGCAAAAAGTATTCCGATAAACAGCAGTACTTTTGTTACAGGTGCGATATAGCCGAAATAGTAATTGGACGGCAACGCTTTATTATAGGATATATTGCGTTCGCTGAGACTGATACCGCCCTCTTTAGTCGCAGTATATTTTCTGCCGTCTGCACTGTATAAATATGTAAATGTTGACGGAAGTTTTGTCTTTTTTTCTTCATAAATCAGCGTCGCTTTGGTCTGCACATATTTTTCAGCATGACTTTTCTGCATAGTCACACCCGAAAATATAGATATTACTGCAATCAGCCCCATAATTGCAGTTGTGATTATTACTTTTTTCATAAATTTTTACCACTACTGTTCACTCCACCTGAAATCATAACCCTCTGAATGATATTCAATAACATTGCTGACAGTTACATAAGTTCCGTTTATGTATGCTGTGAGATAGATTTCATAGTCGCCCTCAGAAAAGAGTTTGTTGTACACATCAAGACTTTTATTTTTACCGTCTGCACCTGTATACTCCGCTTTTTCGCCGTCACGATAAACATTCCAGCAAAGATGGAGATAATCTCCGTCTGGCTCATCACGGGTTACTATCATATCATCATTCATTTCAATGTGAAAAGCCACAACATCGCCTGCATCTGCAATACGCTTTTCCTTGTATGAGAGATACTCAAATGGTTCGCCGTTTACTGTAACATCAGCAGTGCAGTTCTTGAATGTAATATCTCCCTCACGTCCTATAATTGAGGCATAGTCATCATTTCCGCCGGTTACTTTTCCCGATACATGAACATTTTCCCATACGTTTTGCAGGTAAATTTCACCGCCCACGATACCAACGCACCCTGTAGCTGAAATATCAGCATTTGTGAAGTTAATATCCCTTACAGTAACTCCCAGTCCATAGCCGATAAATCCCGTATCACAGTAGTCTTCATAAATAGTAAGTCCGTTTATTGTGTGATTCTGTCCGTCAACAAATCCCGAAAATGCCATGGAATTTCCGCTGTACCAGCCCATAGACTTCCAGAGATAGCCCGACAAATCAATATCGTCCTCAAGCGTAATACTTGCATTGCTGTCAACGCCATTCACATACCATACTACAGATGCAAGCTGTTCGGGAGTTGAAACGTGGAAATAGGGAGCATTCTCCATTGCCCATTCTTTATCGGCAAGTTCCATTATATCGCCTGTATCGTTTTCACGTTCCCAGTTAGTGATATGCTCAGCAGGTTTTACTTCATAGGCATATTCCGAAACATCGATACCCCAGCATTCATACCACTGATAAGCATCTGCAAGAAGATATACTCCATCTTCCTCAATTTCAGCAGAAACAGTACAATTATCGGTATCAAGCACGGATTTTATTGTATTATAAAAACATTCTTCTTCATCATAATGGAGTACAATAAGATTTTTTTCGGGTATTCCTCTTAGTTCGTCTTTATTATAAGTAAAAGATATGGCAGGCGTATTGATTTCCTTGCCGTAGGTCAGTTCAAAAGGTACACCGACAAGTCCGACAACACCGTTATGAAGATAGTTTGTATCATATATATCCTTGACACTTACATATTTTTTGATATTGTCAGTACATTCACCCAAAAACGAAAATTTTACTACTTCAGGCTTTTTGGGATTTTTTATTGTCTTGTGACATTCCTGAAAAGACAGTGTATCATCTTCAACGGATTCAGTTACTTCTTCTATAATTTCTTCCTCAGTTATTTCAGATGTTTCAGCAGTTTCGGAAATATCTGCTATTTCATAAGCTTGAAATATTCCGCATGAACAAAGTGCCGTACTCATAAATGTAAGAAGTATAACTGACGGTAAAATTTTCCTCATGTGTTTTTACCAAGTTCAAAAGCCTTTTTATTTATATCAAGGAACTGCGGTTTAACACATTTTTCAAGTGCATTCTGCCATAATTCGTCTGCAAAGTCCATTTTTGATGCAAGTACGCCCATAAGTACAACATTTGATGCCTTTGCTGTACCTGCCTGCTCCGCAAGTGAGAGTGCATCAACTGTTGTAATATCTGCACCTGCCGACTTAAGTTTTTCAACAAGATTTTCAGGGTATTTCATTGCACCTGTGATTACAGGCATGGGGTCAATCTGCTGAGTTGAAGTAATCAGCTTACCGCCTTTTTTGAGATAAGGCAGACAACGTGCGGCTTCGAGCAGTTCAAATGAGATTACTGCATCTGCCTCTCCTTTTTCGATTACAGGCGAATATACTTTGTCACCGTATTTTACGTATGTAACAACAGAACCGCCACGCTGGCTCATTCCGTGTACTTCGCTCACCTTTACATCATATCCCTGTGCAAGAAGTACATTTCCGAGAAGTCTTGATGCAAGAAGCGAACCCTGTCCGCCTACACCTACTATCATAATTGATTTAGTTTCCATAGCTAAAATCTCCTATCTATTTTATAAAGAATCCATTTCCGCAGAATCATCTTTATACTTATAATTATTTCTTTTCTGCTCTGTAATGAGTTTATCAATTTTATCCTTTTCCTCATAGTCAACTTTTAATGACTCCAGAGCTGTGTTCATAACTCTTTTATTATCATATTTTTCCTGAATCTCAGATACCTCATTAAAATTGACACAATCTTCAATTCGTGGTTTATGACCTTTTGTCGTTCCATATAAAGTAACCGATACAGCCGAATACTGTCTTGACATAAGAAAAAATTATTTTATGATACGGTTTCCTCATTTTATTTTCCCATTTTTGCAAAAATACCGATTCCGCCGATAATGCCAAAAAGACTGCTCTTTGCAAGAGATGCTATATATTTGCCTTTCATATCAAGATTTTCAAGCAGTGTACTGAAATTTGAGAAGCATTCGCCGAAAGTACCTTCCTTTATACCGAAATTTTCTTCAATTATTTCAGTAAACAGTTCATCTGTCAGAATATTTTCAACTTCTGTTCTTGTAAGAGTGGAATCCTCAGCTATAGCACCTGCTATAATATCTTCACGGAAAACAGGAAGATATTCTTTGAAAGTTGAGGCAAGTTCCCAAGTCCATACGATTTTTTCGGATAAAATCATAGCCACGGCAAATACTCCGAAAAAAATCACAAACATAATCCACAACGGAACATCTGCATTTTTTGTAAAAAAAGCAAATCCCATGATGATTCCAAGACCTATAAGTATTCCTACAGCTGAAAAAACAAAGCCGATTTTTCCGAGAATAATCCAAATTAACATACCCGGAACTGCACCGATAATCGCACCAAGAAGTCCTTTTAAAGCTGTAATGACTTTTGATTCTCCATAGTTCTCCATTTTAAATTCCTTTCTGTTTATGAATTAATCAATTCAAGGTCACCATCAATGAATCCGATTGCAACAGGTTTTGCAGATAAAGTATCACAGGTTTTCATATATTCCTGCACCCATGATTTTATAAGTTCCTGTGCGGATTTCCAGTCCTTATCCTGTTCGTCGGAAAGTTCAATATAGAAAATATCTTCCTCAGATGACCAGCATTCTTCACAAGCCCAGTCGGAGTCGTCCTTGTCGAACTTATCACAGGCAACAAGCTGTACACTGTAAACGCTGTCCTCAGACGATTCCTCGTACAAATTAAAGCAAAAAGCTAACGTTTCGTCGGGCATATTGTTATTTTCAAGCAGACTATCAAGCCAGTTTTCAAATTCTGTATATATTTCATTCATAATAATCACTCCATATTTCTATACATAAAATCAATGCCATAAGATAAAATTCTTCTGATATTCTTACGTTCTTTTCTTGTAAATACAGGAATATAGCATTCTCCGTCCGGTGTGATGGCAGGCAGATTATTTCCGAAAAACAGCTTATTATAGCACCTGTCAGAACGCTTTGTACGTTCATCGGGGATTTTCTCCCCGAATGAGTACAGAATATCATTGAAAATATTCCAGAAATCCAGAATAATTTTGCAGTCAAAATTTTTATTATGAGCATGGATAAACTTTTCAAGTTCAGATATATTATATTCCCAACACTCACAGTCATCGCCTGCAAATTTTTCAGCAGATTCAAGAGTATCAAATACAAGTATTTTATTATTCCTGATTTCAACTACATCTTTGCCCTTATCGTCATTGTGCCATATCAGATATTTTTCGCAGTCAATGAAAATAAATCTGAGAATACTTATATATTCATACTTATTCGATAGCTCCAAATTTACACTGCTCCTTGCATATTCCACAGCCAACGCACTGAGTATGGTCTATTACTGCCTTTTTGTTTCTGATTGAAATAGCAGGACAGCCCAGTTTCATACAAGCCTTACAGTCTATACACTTATCAGAATTAACTTTGAACGGTGCATTGTGTTTGACGTATTTAAGCAAAGCACACGGACGGCGTGAAATAATTACAGATGCTTCGTCTGCTGCGAGTTCCTCTTTTATAGCCGTTTCTGTCTCAGCAAGATGATACGGGTCAACTACACGGACTCGCTTTATGCCGATAGCCTTGCACAGTTCCTCAAGATTTATAGCAGCAGCAGGGTCACCCTTGAGATTTTTTCCAGTAGTCGGATTCTGCTGATGACCTGTCATTCCCGTAATGGAATTATCAAGAATAATAACAGTAGAATTTGAATTATTATAGGCAATATTAACAAGTCCTGTCATACCGCTGTGCATGAATGTTGAATCACCGATTACTGCAACACTCTTATGCTCAGCCTCCGCACCTCTTGCCTTATTGAATCCGTGAAGTCCCGATATTGATGCACCCATACATATAGTTGTATCAATAGCATTAAGAGGAGCAGCAGCACCGAGAGTATAACAGCCGATGTCACCCGAAACAGTGACTCCCAGTTTTTTCAGGCAGTAGAAAAGTCCTCTGTGCGGACAGCCTGCACACATAACAGGCGGACGCATAGGAATATTTTCATCAAGTGAAACGGATTCCTTCTTTTCGCCAAGCAGTTTTTCTGCAATTACAGACTGATTGATTTCGCCTATATATCCGAAAATACTCTTGCCCTCAATGTTGTTTACTCCTATATTGCGGCAGTGTGATTCGATAATGCCATCGAGTTCCTCAACAATGATTATTCTGTCGTATTTTGCGGCAAAATCCTGTATCAGCTTTACAGGCATGGGATTGACCATACCTAATTTAAGTACAGACGCTTTATCGCCCAGTGCTTCCTTTACATACTGATAAGCCGCACCGTTAGTAATTACACCAAATTCAGCAGTTTCGGAAATTTCCACACGGTTCAGCGGGCTTGTTTCAGCATATTCAGTGAGTTTCTGTGTACGCTCCTCAACAAATACGTGTCTGCCTTTTGCGAATGCAGGCATCATGACATATTTCTGCGGAGTTTTTGTGTATTCCTTTAATTCAAGCTCCTGTCTGTCCTCAGTATCAACAATACTCTGTGAGTGTGCAACTCTTGTTGACATTCTTACGATTACGGGAGTATCGAAATTTTCTGAAATCTCAAATGCAAGCTTTACAAACTCCTTGCATTCGCCTGAATCGGACGGCTCAATCATAGGTACTTTTGATGCAATTGCATGATGTCTGCTGTCCTGTTCATTCTGTGATGAGTGCATACCCTGGTCATCTGCTACTGCTATAACCATACCTGCATTAACGCCCGTATAAGCGGCAGTATAAAGAGGGTCGGCGGCAACATTAAGTCCGACGTGCTTCATACCACAGAAACTTCTTGCTCCTGCTATTGATGCACCTAAAGCTGTTTCCATTGCTACCTTTTCATTGGGTGCCCATTCAGCGTATACTTCATCATACTTTGCGACTTCCTCAGTAATTTCGGTAGACGGCGTACCTGGATAGCTTGATACAATCTTACAGCCTGCCTCGTATAAACCTCTTGCAAAAGCTTCATTTCCTAACATTAATTTTTTCATTTACTTTTCTCCTTTATCTGTTAATTCATTTATCATTTCTTTAAGCTCATTTACGCTTACAGATTTTTCTGTTTTGGAATCGCACATAACATAAAGTCTGCCGTTTTTCCACTCTTTAAAGCAAATATCATCATATACATATTCAGGGTCAAATATATAATGCAGATTTATCAGATGCGGATTGAAATTAAGCGGATTTGAAAAATCCCCTACCATAACATCACTCGGAGCAGCCCAATAACAGCCGTCATATGCAATCAAATCCGACTCTTTATCATAATGTATATCTGTTATTATAAAAGATTCTCCCATTGGAGCAGGATGTAAATGCGTATAGCCCTCCGGAATGTAATTGTATACTTCCATAGTGTCAATATCCAGATAGCTTATGCCATACAAATCAATATGAAACGGAAAATATCTGTGTCCGTTGCTGTGGTACATGATTATTCCGACGGAACAGGCATGGTCATAGAACTGCTTGTACTCATAAACGACTTTTGTTGTATATTTACCACTGTTTTCGACTGTTTCAGTCAGTACACATTTTTTCACCTTGTCATCGTATATATATTCTCTAAGCGAAAATCCCTCTGATAATTTGTAAACTACTGTATCAGTAATGTACTTATCATCAAACAGATACATATATTCTTCAATGTACTTGTTATAACCGTCAGTGCCATATACATTTTTATATGACATCTTAAAATTGACTTCTCTGTCAATCCAGTCCGCAACACCATTGTTATCGTTTGTATCTATCATAAAATCAGCTTTTTCTTTCAGTTCAGGCTTTGCATTGCCAATTGCTATTTTAGTATCAGCTTCTTTGAACATACTTAAATCATTTAAATTATCGCCGAATGCTATGACTTTTGTAAAACCATATTTCTCACGCAAAAATTTAATTCCGTTTGCCTTTGATGCTTCACTTGAAAAAGTCTCAAGAAACCAACTGTCCGTATATGTATCTTTATAGAATGCAAAGTCTGCACCGTTAATTTCCGCTACAGCATTTCTTATCGGGAGCAGGGTTTCATAGTCTCCCATAGCATTGATATATATTACTTTGTCATCAATTTCATCTGCCAGATTATCACATTCACAGAACGGCTTTTCGTATTGTCCCTTTCGTTCGTCAACATATTTCTGCATGATTTCATTTGTAGTTTTATCATAGCAGGTTAAAAGTATATCATTCACGAACTTGAATACAAAACAATACACACCATTATTTCTGAATGCAGATAATATTTTTTCCGCTGTTTTCTGCGGTATGTAATTATTTCTGATATATTCGCCCGTCTGCATATCGTAAACGCTTGCACCATTATTAAGTATACATGGCACATTCGCATTAAGCCCACTTGTTATAGGCTTTGCTGAATATATCGTTCTTGCTGTTGCAAAAGTAAAATATATTCCATTTTTTATAAGATTATTCATCGTATTTATTGTATAATCAGAAAGTTTACCATCTGAGTTGAGCAATGTGCCGTCAAGGTCTGAAATAAAAAGTATCTTCTCCAAAAAATCAACTCCTGACTATTAATAGAATAATTATATCATATTTAATCAAAAAAGTGAAGATTTTATTTATTATTTCAAAAATATTTGTTAAAATAAAAGTCGGAGAATAAAATGAAGCGTAAAAACGCATCAAAAATTTATAATCTTGTCGG
>JAIDNR010000053.1 GCA_029063695.1 Ruminococcus sp. | reverse complement strand
AACTCCTTATCGTCCGATGTTTTTTCCGTTGATAGTTTTGCACTAACGGTTTCGTGTTTATTCTCCGTCGTCCTTGACGTAACATTTTCGGTGACGGTATTTTCTGTTGTGGTATTTTCAGTGGCAGAAGTTTCGGAACTCGTTTCCAGACTGTCCTCTGAATGACTTGTCATTTCGGATTTTTCGTCATTTGCATTTTGGGAACTCTCCCTGCATCCCGCACAAAGCAATACTGCAATAATACAAGCAATTGCAATTCTTTTCATATTTTCTCCTTTTGCCAAAACAGACGCCAAAATAAACGGCGTCTGTTTTTGTTTAGTTTAATTTATCGGAAGTTCATTAATATCAAGGTCGATACCGCTTGTTGTGATTACATCTTCGCTTTCGAACTCGATTATTTCCATTTCGGGTGCTGTGTAGGTTTCTTTCATCTGAGTTTCCTCCTTTATTTATTCTGATATTCTGCTGCTGCCTGCTGATACAGATAAAGAGCCTTGCATAGATTTACAAGATTTTTATTTTCGGAATTACTGTCCAGTACCGAATAAACATAGCTCATAGGGCTGTATGAAATGCTCCAGTCATCGCCTATTGTTGTTTTCTGTGGTGTAGCAAGCTGTCCTGCCGGAATGTTTGAAATATCTGTGTAACAGTAGCCGTTTTTCTGTCCGATGAAAGTGTATTCATCTTTCATATCCTCTTTGACTTTGAAATAGTGACGTACTGTTGTATTGGATTCAAGGAGCAGGCTTGAACCGTAATATGTTATGCCGTCCGGAAGTTCTCCGCTTATCTGCTTTTCAAATTTTTTTAGAGTTTCGGCTGTCAATTTATCCAAACCAGAATCAGAACTTGGCTCTGATGCTACAGGATTGAAATATTCCCTTGCCATCTCGCCATAGAACATCATTGCACCAACAAGATTACGTGTTTTTTCGTCATATGTATATTCCCCATCGTTGTTTATATCCGTAAAAATATAATCAATATATTCCATAACAGAATATTCGTAAACTGTACCCTTTCTGCTGTCTGATGTGATAATCTGTGCAGTGATTATATCAGTTATTTCTTTCGGTGCAACGTTACAGGAGAATACATAATACTGCTTTTCGTCAACTGTTTCCGTTTTTGCTTCACCTATATTAACATTTTGAGTATCACCGTTCGGAAGTGTAAACTGCATATATGCTTCTTTATTTTCAATTACGCTTTCATCAAGTTCCATGTAGAAATTTACACCAATGTTGCCGTCAAGGCTGATTGAATGACCTGCAAGCTTTGCGCCTATGCCGTCCTCAAATGTTCCGCATACAGTACACTTGCCGTCAGAATATTTATGACCTGTTGCACTGATTACAGTTTTCGATTGCTCTATTTCGGTTTTGCCGTTTGCATCGCTGAAATACGTACCGCAATCGTTGCATTTCCAGTATGCAATATTTCCGTCCTCTGTACAGGTTGGCTCTTTTTTATCTACAGCAATGATTTTATGTTCTTCCGAGACATCCGTACCGCAGAGAGGACAAGTACCGCCGTGTTTGCCGTCCGCCAGCGGTGCATATACAAGTCCGGTGTGGGGACACTCTGCTACGGTAAAGGTCTTGCTGATAGACTTGCCGCCTTTGGTAAACGTGACAGTATAATTCTCTGCCTCTTTTACCTCTGCTGGAGAAAAACTTCTCTCCCAACCGTCCGCACTGGCGTTTACGGTGAAAGTCTGATTGAAATAGGTCGCAGTTCCTGTTTTGCTGTCGTCAATTTTTATGCCGGAAACGTCCAACAAGTTTCCAGTGTAAACAAGATCATCCGGAACTGCGATCATATCCTCGGTGGGGTCGGCGGTGATGAAATATGTGCCGTTGGGGTCAAGGGTTGTATTTTCGTCAAGATAGCTTGCGTCCGCAAGGGTCAGGGTGCCAGCGTTGGAGTTGCTTCCGCTGCCTCGCCCGAAACCGTAGGCGGTGCTATGTCCGGCGGTAAGCGTCACATTGCCGCCGTTGATGGTCAGAGTGCCGCCGGAACCGGATTTGCTTCCATAATTACCGCCGCCGATACCTGCCCCGCCGTAGTAGCTATCACCACCGCCTGTTGCAGTTACGTTTCCTCCATTGATTGTGATATTTCCGCCGTTTCCCGGAATTTTAGTGTCGAAATCAGCTTCCGCACCGCCAATGCCGGCACTGTAACTGCCGCCTGTTGCGGTAATGTTTCCGTCGTTTATCACTACCATTCCGCAGTTGCGATTGCCCAGCTCACCATTTGGGGCATAGTACGCACCGCCGATGCCAGCGGCATAATCATAATAATTTGCAGAAACATTCAGTGAGCCACTTCCGTCAATAACTAAGGTCGCACCCTCTGGCACATAAATCCCGCACTCAGAACCTTGTATTGTATTGGTGCCAGTTAAAGTCAGATTCATCGTAGCGCTGGGCATAACAGCGACCTTTGCAGATGTAAGATTTAAGCCCGAAAAAGTCACAATGTGGGTGCCGCTTTCGACAATGATTGTCGCTTCCACCAGCTGACCACTTTGCACATTTTGTGTAATGATATGCCCATTGCAGCCGCTTTCGCAGTCCTCTGCGGTAAATGTTACCATCTTATTGCTTGTAGTTAATGTAACATCAACAGTTGCAGTTGCATAGGCAATACTGCCTGATGGAATCATACCTATTAGCATCGCCGCCGCTGATAATGCGGCGATGGCTCGTTTTAGTTTACTTTTCATGTAGTACCTCCCCAAAAATTACATATCAATCAGATTAAGTTGATGTACAAACATCATATTATTATTTTGTTGGGGATCGTAGTTACTTTGCAAGTAAATTCTGCTTTTTTGAGTAATTGCTTTTTTAGTAAATATCATAGAACCTTTACCAACATACTTATCTACTCTAATTATTCCACAAGATTCAGAATATTCTCTACTATCTGTTATATTATCTCCTTTCATATATACAGAGCATATTACAAAAGATGCTTTTTCGATTCGAGATATACATCTTTCAATTAGTATCAATCCATATATCAATTGTTGCTCGGTTAATTCTGTGTTATTCAATAGTTGCTCTAATTCTTCATTATATGGGAAATTATCATACATATGCCATACATCTAACAAAATTGCACCTAACAAATTGATATTTTTCTCTCCTTGTGTATAACCTACTGTCTGGTTACCTCCGACATGATAGAAACATAACTTGTTCTTTGTTTTAAAAAACAATACACATACAGTACAACCACTTAATTGCGATGAAGAAATAAGAACATTTTGATTAGTATACTCATTCAAATCAAGTTGTAGTTCAATAATACCATCAAATCCATTTATACTGTTTGCGATTTTAAAATAATTTAGTAATGTGTTTGTATCTTTATATTCCCCTGTTGTATTAATCTCTGCTTCATTCTTCCAAGTTAATAAATTACCTTGGCAGGCAAACGAATTAGTATATTGTATAAAATTAGATTGTATATCAATTTTTTTAATGGCTGTGTTTTGTGAAGCTCTTGCATAATAGCACAATCCGCAATTCATGATATTTAATCTATTAATGTGACTTTCAACTTTTGACAAAAAAGTTACTGGGTGGTTAGTTGTTTGCCCATCTAATAAATTGTTAACATTAATTATATTCAACTTATCACCTCATCATTTTACTTAGGAATCTTTATAGTTTCAACGATGCAATTTTTCTCACCTTGTTCAAGCGTTAATCCATTCAACTTCTCCCTATAATCCTTCAAAGCCGCCATAATGTCAGTAAAGTAGTTTGATTTTGAAAGGCTTTCATATTTAGAAGCATTATCCTTAGCTGTAAGTTCCATAAACCAGCCCAAAATCTGCGGTCCGGGAATACGCATATAGAAGTTGACAGTACCATCTGAACCATTGTTATATCCCATATAGCTCTGCGTCGTATAACCGCCTGACATACGGAATCCAAAAATATGGGAAGTTGTATTGGCAGTAATATTTCGGAATTGATTATAATGTTCCTTATTAAAGCTTTTCATAGTTGATTTTATAACCACATCCTTGACTATTATAAACGACGATGGAAATGCAGGCAGAATATTTCTTCCGCCGTCAGAGGTAGTTATCAGCTTTTGTATCTCCGTATAATTGCCACGCTCATACTTGTTGTCCTTGTTGTTATATGCTTCAAGAATCTGATTTACCGTTAATCCGGCACCTGTCAATATTTTTGGATTCAACCGCATAAATGACGATGACAATTCAAAAATTGACGGATCAAACCATCCCCCACGGTCTATCGTTACTTTTGTAACTCTCATTCCAATGGTAAATCCTTCACTATACATATCCTGCACAAATTCTGAAGAAGATGCGGAGTATTCTATATTTGAACTTGAATTAAAGAAAAGGTTTCCCATGCTGCCGTCAAGCTTGGAATAAGTTGAATTCTGGTCTTCCTGACTTAACGTTTGTATATCGGAACTGCTGAAAACAATATCCGTAAATGTAGTATCCTCATCATACTTTGACGTAGGCAGAATATTCATATTAATATCCGTGTCGGTTTCACCGTCTCCGTCTCCGCCTAAAACATTGATACCCTCGTTAAGACTTTCAATATTATCTTCATCTTCTTCGGCATCAGTTGATGCTTTGACTTGACTTTTTGCCTTTTGAACAACGCTGACATAGGGATTATTTACTGCATTACTTGTTAAAACAACTGCTAACTGATTTAATTCCTGCTTTAAAAGTCTGATTTTTTCTTTCAGAATTTCAATCTGATCCTGATAATCATTGCTTTGAGCGCTTGTCAAAGCCAACTGCATATCCATGAGTTTATCAAACGATTTGAAATAATTAAGATGCTTATCATACAAATCGTATGTACATTTTATCAAATCAGTAATAATATCATTGCTGCCTGAATTCTTAGTATCAACCCCAAGAATACTTGCAAAATCAACATTAGAAGTAACGTTGCTTAAAGCACTCTGTACTGCTTGTGAACCTCCACTTATAAATCCAACCATGTCACCTTTAGAAGCTATTTCAAAAGCCAATTTTATAGCTTTAACCTGAGCGTCTGTAAAAGCACTGTAATAACTTTTTTCATCTGAAATCATAGCGTCCTTTAAAGCCGACGTTTCCGATTCAAGCCGTTCAATAGTTTCGGAATCAATGTTATTAGATACGAGGGTTCGCAGTTCTGCCTCAAGACTTGTAAGCAATGCTTTTTTAGATTGATATTCCAATGTCAAATAATCTGTACCCAACGTTAAATCTTGAGGTGAAAAATTTGGCATAAGAGAACGAAACCAGTTGCTTGGCTGAAATTGAACCGGAAGAATATCCATGCTGTCATCCAATGAACGCCTTGTAGAGGTTCTTCTGTTTGTTTTAGCAGACGATAAGCGTTCCGCCGGTGAAGCAACATCCAGAAAACCTAAAATTGTCATGATTTCATGATAGAAACCCCTGACTACAGCATCATTAAACAAACACTCAAGTTCATGATCTTTTGTCCATGCTGTAGTTGCCAGCCATTTTGCATACTCGTCTAATTCATCTTTTGTAGTGTATTCTTTTTGCTTATCAATTTTTTCTTGATCCCATTTGTATTTCTTTTCCAAATAACGCAGATAAGTACGCTGACAAAACTCCATTCTGCTGCAGGTCATTTGCTCGCCGTCAATCTCATCAGTAATCTTTTCCATTAAGAAAAGACGAAGTTCCATTTTATCAGTAACAAAATCCTTTACATTATCAAGTTTAGGAGTGTAATTGTTTATTGCGGTATTATAAACTACCGATAAATTTGAACCGTTTGGACCCTGTACGATCGGTGACAGGTCGAGCATATTATCGCATAAACGAAATTCCTTTTCTGCAACAGCGTATGGTTTTGATAAACTGCTGCTGTTATAATCTTCGATAGGATAAGCAAAATCCAAACGATTCAAAGTTCTTCCAGGATATTCCATTGTAAGTAACTGACTTCCTGCACCAAATATTCTATCAATTTGGTAGTACATCATAGCAGCCATATTGGCATCAAGTTTTTTATTTTTATTAATTTCAGGCACAGCTAATCTCCTTTATACATTTTAAAATAAAAAACCCGAAAAAGCTATAGACCTGAGTCTACAGCCCTTTCGGGTATAATTTACTGTTATATTTTTTTGCGCATGAAAAAGGGACAGAACTATTCTGTCTGTCTGTATGTATGTCTGTCTGTATGTATGTCTGTCTAAATCGTACAGCATTTTCATACGTCTGTCAACCCCTTTTGTGAATTTTCATAAAATTTTCATGTTTTCATTTTAACATAAATACTATACTGTGTCAAGTGTTTTGGCAAGAACGTCAATTTTCTGGCAAGAACGTCATCGTGGGTACTGGTATTAATGAAGAAAATATGCTATAATTGTATCATAAGGAGCGTGATGAAATGCGTATTGCAATCGTTGAGGACGTACCGCAGGAGGCTGTCAGACTGAAAACTATTCTGAAAAAACTGTCGGAAGATTGGCGGACTTCCTTTGATATATCAATTTTTTCAAGCGGTGAAGAATTTATCAATATTTTTGATAAAGATGATTTTGATATAATTTTTATGGACATCTATATGAACGGCATGACAGGAGTGGAAACAGCTAAATTCCTCCGAAAACAGGACAAACACTGTATTCTCATATTCCTCACTTCAAGTTCGGAGCATATGCCTGACGCTTTTTCCTGTCACGCTTTTGAATACATACAGAAACCTTTCACCACAGAACGCATTGTGCAGATTATGACGGAGGCTCTGGAAATTCTGCCGGATAAAGCACAGTATATGGAAATAATAATCAATCGTCAGACCGTCCGTGTGTTCCTCGATGAGATAGTTTCCGCCGTCACGGACGCTCACTACCTCGACATAACCCTTTCAGGCGGAGAAAAGCTGCACTGCCGCATGACTATGCCTGAATTTCTGAAACAAACAGGTGCAGCCCCCAGATTTATCCCTGTAAATAAGGGTATCACAGTGAACGCCGAACATATTCTTGAATTTGAAAATAACTGCTGTATTATGGAAAACGGTTCAAAATTTCCGGTTCGTGTGCGTGAAAGTGCCATAGTTGAGCAGATGGTCATGGATTATAATTTTGAAAAAATACGCAGACGTCAGTCGGTAATTGCCGACAATCATCACAGAAAGGAGAAATAATCATGGATATGGGTAAATTTTTGTCGGCACTTATTCAGGTGCTGATACTCCTGCCCGGTGCAGCGTCCTGTTATTTGACCGTACAGAACAGAATGCGATATTCCAGGCTAAAGACCGCCGCTATGTGTATGGCGGTGATACTCCCTTTTTCTGTCATTTCCGCTGTTCTCCACACCATGTTGTCGGTTGATGTGAATGTAATTCTGCTACCGTCACTTGTGCTGTTCTTTTTCCTGTTCCGCCGCACGGTAAATTTGGATTTCTCCTGCACTCTCGCCATATTTGTGGGAGTATGTGCTATAGAAACCTTTCCGGCACAGTTCGCTTATGCTTTTGATGCCGTAATTCACCCTGAATCAGGTGCATTTGATCTATCAGCAGAGGCGGCACTGTTCCAATTTGGATTTTCTGTTCTGATGCTTGCGGCATTCGCCTATCCTGCCACGCACTATTTTCAGTTGACTGTAGACAGGCTTAATGTCCCGAAATTATGGTACTCAACAGTAGCGCTTTCCTCCGTTTTCCTGATTCTCAACGTGATTGCTGTTCCGCAATCCTACAGTACCCTCCACACAGGACGTATGATTTGGATTTTTCCCATATTCGAGGTAGGTGCTTTTGCTGTGCTTACGGCTATTTATACTCTTTTTTATCATGGCGCATTCGTCATACTGGAACACACAAAGCTGTCGGAGCGCACAAAACTTCTTGAAATACAAGCTCACCAATACCATTCATTACAGGAACATATGCGCCAGACCGCAAGGCTTCGTCACGACTTCCGACATTCCGTCCGTCTGCTTTCTTCTCTTGCGGAAAAGGGTGATATTGACAGTATTCGGACGCATCTTGCGGAATATGACATAAGTCTTACAGAAAACACTCCGGCGAACTACTGTGCCAATTCTGCACTGAACGCTCTGTTCGGCTATTATCAGGAGATGGCGGTTTCCGCAGGAATACATACTGACTGGCAAATAGAACTTCCTGAACCGCTGTCTTTCGCCGAACCTGATATGGCGGCACTGTTTGGTAACATCATGGAAAATGCAATCGCAGGATGTCAGACCCTGCGGTCGGATTCACGGTATTTCTGCCTTACCACAGAAATCCGCAACGGGAACAGACTGTATGTTGTTTCTACTAACAATTTTGACGGCGTTGTGAAAATGAAAGACGGTCAATATCTTTCCACTAAAAGAAACGGAAGCTGTATCGGTATGGATTCCATGAAAATAATTGCTGAAAAATATCACGGTATTGCAAAGTTTTCTCATTCTGCAAACGAATTTTATTCGGATATTGCACTTTGTCTGCCAAAAGATAATCAAAGCGATTCTGCGTAACAGTGGCAGATTATACATATATATAAGGCACATATCATGTAGGTATGTGCTTTTTTGATAATTTCCTGAATCCGTGCGGTTTATAGCTCATTTCAGTTAGAATGATATTCTTACTCCTTACTGTTACATCATAACACACTTCTATTTATCTGTTATCAATCTGATTATTTCTTCTTTTTGAGTTGGAGTAAGCCTGCGGTATTGCTCAAGCAGCATCATTTCATCGTCTGTAAGCTTAGATGTACTATGATTCGTTTGTTTTTTATTATATCAAGCCTCCTGACAGCAACATCAAACAACTTAGCAGCTACAGCATCATTGTTAAAAAGTATGCTGCACTCTTTTATGCAGCTGTTTCTGATTGAGGATAAGGTAATCGAAAAAATTCCATACTGCGGACATTTTTTCATTCCCAAGACCAAAAGAAAAACTCTTTACTGCGACCGTGTGGTGACAGAAGACTGCAGAACTTGCAAGGACATCGAACCAGCAGATCAATACAGAACACTCTGTTGTGATATCGAAATACGATAAAGCTGTAAACCGTAATTTCAAGCGTGTAGATCGTTTTGAAGATAAGCTGTCAGACGAAAAAACAGTCAAA
>JAIDNR010000052.1 GCA_029063695.1 Ruminococcus sp. | reverse complement strand
GTACAAAGGTATTCGCTCTCGGCGGTAAAATCAAGAACACAGGACTTGTTGAAATTCCTATGGGTACAACTCTCCGTGAAGTTATTGAAGAAATCGGCGGCGGTATCCCGAACGGAAAGAAGTTCAAGGCTGCACAGACAGGCGGTCCTTCAGGCGGCTGTATTCCTACAGAGCATTTCGATATTCCGATTGACTATGACAACCTTATCGGCATCGGCTCAATGATGGGTTCTGGCGGACTTATCGTTATGGACGAAGACAACTGTATGGTTGACATCGCTAAATTCTTCCTTGAATTTACTGTTGACGAATCATGCGGAAAGTGTACTCCGTGCCGTATCGGTACAAAGAGAATGCACGAAATTCTTGACAGAATCACAAAGGGCAAGGGAACTCTTGAAGATATTGACAAGCTTGAAGAACTCTGCTATCATATCAAGTCCAACTCGCTCTGCGGACTCGGACAAACAGCTCCAAACCCTGTTCTCTCAACACTTCGTTATTTCCGTGATGAATATATTGCTCACGTTGTTGACAAGAAATGTCCTGCCGGTGTATGTAAAGACCTTCTCAGCTTTGAAATTGACAAGGACAAGTGCTTCGGCTGTACAATGTGTGCTAAGCAGTGTCCTGCTGATGCTATTCACGTTACAGACTATACTGCTCCAGGAAAGAAAAAGCCTGCATTTGAAATTGACAAAGATAAGTGTGTTAAGTGCGGTGCTTGTATCGCTACTTGTAAATTCAAGGCAATAAGCAAGAAATAAGCGGAGGAATTATTAATGGAAAATATCACAGTTAAAGTTAATGGTGTTGAAATCTCCGTACCAAAGGGAACAACAGTTCTCGAGGCTGCTCATCAGGCAGGTTTTGAGATTCCTACACTTTGCTATATGAAAGAAATCAACGAGATTGGTGCCTGCCGTATCTGTGTTACGGAAGTCAACGAGGGCAGAGGATTCCGTCTTGTTGCAGGCTGCGTTTATCCCTGTTCAAACAACATGGAAATTCTCACAGCTTCACCAAAGGTTATTGAGTCACGCAAAAAGACTCTCGAACTCATTCTCTCAACGCATGACAGAAAGTGCCTTTCATGTGTAAGAAGCGGCAACTGCGAACTTCAGAAGCTCTGTAAGGATTACGGAATTGAAGATGTTTCAAAGTATGACGGTCTCAGAAACGAGTACGAAATTGACAGCTCTGCTGCTCATATGTACCGTGACAACAACAAGTGCATTCTCTGCCGCCGTTGTGTTGCAGTATGTTCAAAAACTCAGGGTATCGGTGTAATCGGTGCAAACGAGCGTGGATTCAAGACTTATATCGGCTCTGCTTTCGATATGGGTCTCGGCGAGACAAGCTGCGTATCATGCGGACAGTGTATCGCTGTATGTCCTGTCGGTGCAATTGCAGAAAAAGACTACATCAAGGACGTTCTCGCTGCTATTGCTGACCCTGAAAAGACTGTTCTTGTACAGACAGCTCCTGCTGTACGTGCAGGTCTCGGCGAATGCTTCGGTCTCCCGATTGGCACAAATGTTGAGGGCAAAATGGTATCTGCACTCAGAAAACTCGGTTTCGATAAGGTATTTGATACAGATTTTGCCGCTGACCTCACAATTATGGAAGAAGCAAACGAGTTCCTTGACAGAGTTAAGAACGGCGGTAAGCTTCCTCTTATCACATCATGCTCACCAGGCTGGGTTAAGTTCTGCGAACACTACTTCCCTGATATGACTGAAAATCTTTCTTCATGCAAGTCACCTCAGCAGATGTTCGGTGCAACAGCTAAAACTTACTATGCTGAAAAAATGGGTCTTGACCCGAAGAACATTGTTATGGTTTCTATCATGCCTTGTACTGCAAAGAAGTTTGAAATCGGACGTGACGACCAGAGTGCCGCAGGTGTTCCTGATGTTGATTATTCACTTACAACTCGTGAACTCGGCAGAATGATTGAACGTGCAGGTATCAACTTCCTTGGACTTGAGGACGAAAAGTTCGATGAACCTCTCGGAATCTCCACAGGTGCAGGCGTTATTTTCGGTGCAACAGGCGGCGTTATGGAAGCTGCTCTCCGTACTGCTGTTCACACACTTACAGGCGAAAATCCGATTGATTTCCCTGAAATCCGTGGAACTGAGGGTATCAAGGAAGCTGAGTATGACGTTGCAGGCATGAAAGTCAAGGTTGCTGTTGTAAGTGGTCTTGCAAATGCAAGAAAAGTACTTGAAAAGGTACAGAACGGCGAAGCTGATTACCAGTTCATTGAAATTATGGGTTGTCCTGGTGGTTGCGTAAACGGCGGAGGTCAACCACAGGTTGCAATGGGTATCAGAAACTTTGTTGATATCAGAGAAAAGAGAGCTAAGGTTCTCTATGACATTGATTCAGCAATGCCGCTGAGACAATCTCACGAAAACCCTGCAATCAAGGCTATCTACGATGAATATTTCGGCGAACCAGGTAGCCACAAGGCTCATGAGGTTCTCCATACAACTTATGTCAAGAGAAGTGTAAACTAATCTTACTTTGCTCATACAATTCAAGACGGCTGCTGTGAATAACGGCAGTCGTTTTTATATTTATTCCAGACCTATTGCCATAAGTAGACGGGAATAATAGAGTGTCAGACTTGTATCAGAATCACATTCAATATTCGTAATGGAAGCATTTGAATACATACGGCGGATTTTTCTCGAAATTCCTTTACAGTTCACATGACTTACAAGACAGCCGAACGGATTAAGACATATAATATTATCAAATCCGTATTCAATAAGTACAGCAGCTTCTGCCGAAACCAGCCAGCCATCGCCCGTGATACATTCTTTTGAAATAACTTTCCCTGATTTTTCAAAAAAATCGCTATATTCGGGCATCGGAGAAAAACAATTGAACTTTTTTATCTCTGCACAAAGTTTTCTGTGTTCAGCAGTAAGTATTTTCAGCAGAACAGATGATGCTTTTTTCAATATATCTGGACTTTCCGTATCATACATAATGCTCTGTATAACATAGAAAGCATATATCGCAAAGCCAGTTGTCCTTACTTCAACACCGTTTGAGTATAGAAAATTTTCCGCATTGAAATTACCTGTCCGACAATATTTTATGTATAGTTCTCCCACCAGACCTATTTTCACAAGAGAAGCGGAAGTGCGTTTTATTTTTGAAAAATCGTCAAGAATACTGCGGTATATTGATACTAATTGTTTAATCCTGCATAATTTTCCCGATGAAATATCCGCAAACAATCTTTCCTGCCATTTTTTCAGCAGGATTTCAGGTTCAGAAGCATCACAGGCATAAGGTATTACCTGCTGATAAAGGTGCATTAATAAATCTCCTAACAGCACGGAAATGACAGCCGCCCTAACCATTTTTATGGAAATTTTAAATCCCGGCTGAGAATTAATTCCACTTAAGTTAAGTGAAATAACAGGAATCTGAGGATAACCTGCTTCCACAAGTGCCTTACGCATCAGATAAAAATAATTCGATGCACGGCAAGCACCGCCTGTCTGTGGAATGAGAAAAGCTGTTCTGTCAGGGTCACAGATACCTCTTTGAATTGAATAAATAAATTGACCAATTATTGCTATTGCAGGAAAGCACATATCGTTGTTTACATATTTTTTTCCGATGTTTATTGCGTCACTTCCGCCAGTCTCCAAAACCATAACATTATACCCGTCCGCTGTCAATGCTCCTTTCATTATTGGAAAATGATATTCAAGCATTTCAGGAATTACTATTGTGTGAGTTGATTTCATTTCGTGAGTAAAAACTGCTGTCATTATCTAAAATTCCTTTCTATATGAAAAACCCTGACTACTTGTTTAATAGCAATCAGGGTATTCTATAAAATATATTATCTAATTAATTTTTGTATAAATCTGACCGCCGTTAAGCTGCTGATTCTTTACTGCAAACATTTCTGAGATTGATACAATCTGCCAGCCCTCAGATTTAAGATAAGGAGCAAGATACTCCATAGCCTCGGCAGTTGTATTGTATGTTTCGTGAGCAAGAACGATTGAACCATTAAGTGAACCGTTGTTCTTTGCTGTGACAATCGTATTGATTATGTCATCTTTAGTTGCGTTGTTCCAATCGCCTGTATCAATACTGCAAGTAATCATCGGAACATCGCTGAGCGTCTGTTTTACTGTATCATTTACGGAAAGATAAGGAAGTCTCAGAAGCTTTGAAGGCTCTGTACAGATAATGCTTTTTAGCTTTGAATCTGTAGTATAATATTCACTGCGGATTTCTGAAGCTGATTTCTGAGTAAGGTCAGGGTGAGAAGTTGTGTGGTTAGCAATTTCCATACCCTTTGAGAAAGCATATTTAACTTCATTTTCGCCGTCTGTACCTCTAATCCAGTCGCCGACATAGAAGAATGTTGCATGGAAACCGCTGTCAGCGATTGCATTAACAATTCTTGTACCTGTTGCAGGTGATGCACCATCATCAAAAGAAATTGCAACCATGGGCTTTGTCGGGTCAATCCATGAAATATCAACTCCGCCTTCGGGTACGGCAACTGTTGTAGTTGTTGCCGGAGTTACTGATACAGGAGATTTTGTTGAAGATGATGAACCTGTATCAACCTTGAAAATGCCTTTCATGAAGTTGTACATCATGGGAACTACACAGCTTCCGTCGTGACCGCCGCCCTGAATTTCCTGCCAGATGTGGTTCTGATTGTTTGTTGTGAGAATTTTGTGATAGCTCTGTGGAAACTGACCGACAACAGTATCATTTGTACCGCCTGTAATAAGCCAGAGATAAGGATAATTTGCTGTATCCTTGATTCTGAAATCGGATTCTGTCATATTACCGGGGTGAGTCATGAAGCCGTCAGCACCTGGAGTAACGCCGGGGGCAGGACAGGCTGCACCGATATAACCGAAAAGGTCAGGGCGTGAAACACCAATATAAAGAGTTTCTCTGCCGCCCATTGAGAATCCTGCGAGAGCTGTATTCTCTCTGCCTGTCTTTACTGAATAATTTTGCTCAATATATGGCATAAGGCATTCGGCAATATCCTCACGGAAAGCATCATAAGCTTTTGTTTCTTCAACTGTAAATCCCTGACACTGGTCCGAAGTCTTGCTTGTGTACATTGAAGTGAAAACGATAATCATTTTTTCAGCCTCGCCGCTTTCAGCAAGATTTCCTGCGAGACTTCTGATTTTCATACCGTCATCAAGCATTGTATTGTGGTCACCGAAAATACCATGATTTACATAGAGAACAGGGTATTTTTCATTCTTTGAATATCCTTCCGGAAGAAGAACATTTGCCTTTTTATTTTTTCCTGAGATTGTTGAAAAATAAGTGATTTCCTGAAGTGTACCATAATCGCTGTTTCCGTTTGTTGCAGATGCAGGAACATCGTTAGTCATGTTTGCTCTTACATTTGCCATATATGCAACAGAATCTGCCGTTATCTTGTTATCTGTCGTTGTTGCAGAAGACTGAGGGAGTTTCTCACCGTTAAGAAGTGCATTATACTGTTCCATAGTAATAGGGAAGTCAGACTGCTTGACCTGCTTTGCTTCCAGAAGCTGAAGTGCCACAGCGTCTGCACCTGTCACGCCATCTCCGTTATTGACAATATCTGCATTTATTTTTCCATGTTCTGAAAGAGCATATTCGTCTGGATTTCCCATATGCTGAACGATTGCGGTTGCGTCTGCAATATCAACCTGTCCGTCCTCATTTGCATCGCCCCAGAGTATTTTGTTATCAGGTACGGGAGATGTAGTTGTTTCGGCAGGAGTTGAAGAAACTGTACCCTCAACAGTACCGCCGCCTGTTACAACCGATGATTTTGTACCTTCCCTTGCACCCTGAGAATCGTCGATATAGAAATCAGTAAGACTGTCGGGAGCTTCAACATAGAGGAGCATATTTTTTGCACCTTTCGGAATTGTGAAAGATGTATTTTCGAGCTTTGTCCATTCACCGCTTTTTGCGTCAACAGCTGCAACTTCATCGTAATTATCCTCACCGTTAAGAGTATACTGGAGAGTTAGTTTCATTGAAGTTGTCTCGCCTGATTTCTGGAGAACTGCTGTACTGAAACTGTATGAATTTCCCGGAATAAATGCACTTGCATCAAGTGAAATCGCAGTACCATTCCAGTTGTCTGTACGTCCGCTTACGAAAAGTGAACTTTTTCCCGAATAGTAGTTTTTTGAATTGAGTTCAACAGAAGCATCACCACGACTTCCCCAGTTATCCTCGCCCGATTCAAATGTACTCTTAAAATAAATTCCGTCCTTATCAGGTTCAACAGGTGTGGGAGGAGTAACAACAGAACCATTGTCGCCGTCCCCCTCACCGATTACAAGACCGTTCTTATTTACAATCGCACTTCCGTTTGACTGATAACCTTCGATATTGAGAGCGACCTCGTACATTTTTCCGCTCATGTCAAGACCTGCTTTTTCCCAGGCTTCAAAGTGCTTTGATACGCTTATTCTTCCCTCAATATGCTTCTTGACATTATTTTGTGCAGGATTGTCCTGACGTACACTCCAGTACTGATAGAAGGTTTCCGTGCCATGAATTGACGGCTGATTTTCCCTTACTGTTTTATAGATGTCATATTTATTACCGTTTGCTTCAACAGTTCCAAGTGAATCATTACTTCCGGGCGGTCTCCAGCTTCCCCATGCTTCCACGATGTAATATTCAACAGTCGGGTCTTCCGTCCAGCCGTAAATACACATATAGGAATTGCCTTTCGGTTCGTAATCGACATCATAATCGATATACATTCCGTTGTAATCCTCATATGATTTTGTACTTCCGAGTTTCTTTCCCGTACGGAACAGACAGTTTTCGATTCCCGTCCAACTACACGTAAAAGCACCACTGTTTCCCACGTCCATAGTAGCAGTGCCTTGTCCCCACTGATTCCAGAGTTCATAGTCATAGCCATCCTTATTGCCCATTTGCTGCTGGTCTGCCGCATTCGTCGTAAAAGTTGGTATACTTGCGAAACAAAGTATTGAAGTAACAAAGCCGCTGACTAACCTCTTGAAAAAGCTTTTTTTCATTTGAATCATTCCTTTCGATTAAGATATAATGATATAATTCAGCGAATTTATGAACAAATTGTGCTTAACTTATATATATTTTATTACATTTCTGTGAATAATACAAGTCATTTTTTGCTGAAAAAAATTACTCTTATCATTTTTTGCGGTTATAACAAAAAAGGCAGTTTCCAATAATAAAGGAAACCGCCGTTAAATAAGAGTGTTAAACAGAAACAGGTGTACCGCATTTTCCGCAGAAATTTGCACCGTCGGGCAGTTTTGTACCGCAGTTTGTACAGACATTTACAGTCTCAGCCTGAACAACTTCGGGTGCAGGTGCAGGAGCTTCCGGCTGATGTATCATTGCTCCACACTTATTGCATACATTTGAATCTTTCGGAACAAGCTCATCACAGGCAGGACATATAATCATACCATCAAGAAGACTGATTTGTCTTTTATCTGATGCAATTTTTGCTTCCTTTTCTCTCAAACTGTCAAAAACAACCTTAAACTGCGGTGAATCTGGAGTATCGGCATAAACCTGCCTTCCCACAGTCATAAAAATGTCATTGATTTCGGAATTAAGCTGATTAATCTCTTTGTTGAGACGGTTTTTTTCAGACATTTTCTGATAGCTATCTTTGCCTGCTTCAATTCCCTTGTCAACAGTATCACTGACTTTTCCAGCAAAGCCCATAACAGTTTCTTTAAATCCCATTGGAAAAATCCTCCTTGATAAATTAATATATTATGATTTTATCACAACGCTTTGAAGACATCAAGTAAGAGTTGTAACATCTGAAGTAAGCGTTCTGAATTTTAAAGCATTGTAAGCCCTCATTGCCGATTCTGAAAAATCACTGCAAACACTGGAATAAAGTGTCATAAGAGGAGCGTCTACGGAGATTTTTTCACCGACGGAAAATTCAAGCACAATTCCCGCCGTATTATCAATTTCATCATCTTTGGAAATTCTGCCTGCACCAAGAATCAGGGACGCCATTCCGAGTTCTTCTGTATTTATTGAAACTATCTCGACATCTTTCGGAGCATATATAACATGAGAGAATTTTGCTTTTGGCAGTAATTCAACATCATCACATATTTTTTCATTACCGCCGTGAAGTTTCACAGTCTGTCTGAAAACATCAAGTGCTTTTCCCGAATTTACTGCATTTTCAGCCATTTCAACGCATTCATCATGCGTTCCCATACCTGCGAGTTCAAGCATATCCGAAGCAAGTTCAATGCAGGTATCATAAAGTCTACCCTTTATTTTTCCCTGTAAAAGTTCAACGGATTCCCTTACTTCAAGTGCATTTCCGATACAGTTTCCGAGAGGTTCATTCATATCGGTAACAACGGCACGGCATTTTTTTCCTGCGGATTTTCCGACTTTTTCCATGAGGTCTGCAAGTTTCTGTGCCTCTTCCTTTGTTTTCATGAAAGCACCCGAACCCCACTTTACATCAAGAAGCAGACAGTCTGCATTCATGGCAAGCTTTTTACTCATAATACTTGCACAGATAAGTGGAATACTGTCAACAGTACCCGTTGCGTTTCTAAGTGAATATATTTTTTTATCGGCAGGAGATATTTTTCCACTTTGTGCGATAACTGAAAAACCCGTAGTTTTCACAATATCAAAAAATTCACTTGCAGGAATTTCCGTGCGGTAACCTGATATACTTTCGAGCTTGTCAATAGTACCGCCCGTGTGACCCAAACCACGTCCTGACATCTTCGGGACTGCAACTCCGCACGCTGCCACAATCGGAGCAATAATGAGTGTAGTCTTGTCCCCTACTCCGCCTGTACTGTGCTTGTCTGCTGTTATGCAGTCAAGGTCGAAACTCAGTGTTATTCCAGTATCACGCATTGCAAAAGTAAGAGCAACTGTTTCTTTTTCCGTAAGACCATTCAAGCAGACTGCCATAAGCCATGCAGACATTTGATAGTCAAGGATTTCACCTGAAACATAACTGTTTACAAGATAATCTATTTCACTGTCAGTAAGTGGAACTGATTTTTTGGTTTTGTTAACTATATCAATAAAGTTCAAATATTCCACCTCCTTAAACTATAT
>JAIDNR010000051.1 GCA_029063695.1 Ruminococcus sp. | reverse complement strand
ATTAATAATTTATCAATATTTTATGTAGCATTTTCACCAAAACGCACCCTGTATAAAAAAATTTTTTGGACGTTAAATGGAAATCTTTTCAAAACTATTGCTTTTTTCCGAAAAATGTGGTAATATTATCACAGTCCTTAATGAGGACAAATACGAATGCTTTTCGAGGAAAGGATTGAGTTGATGAGAAAAGCTAAAATTGCAGCGATGATTTTCGGAGGTGTTTCCACCTGCATATGCGGAGGAATTTTGGGTGTATATTCAAGCACATCTACTGTAGGTACAGTCGCTCCGAAAAGCGATGTTGAAAACATTTATGATGTCCAGAGCGAAAAATTGGCAAATGTTGCTGCAGTAACTTCTATCAAAACCACAGCCGTAACCACAACAAGCAAAAGTTCCACTGATTTATCTGTAGTCAATGATTCAACCGTTGACGAAACAATTCCTGAAATCTATTTTACAACAACAACAACAACTGCTACTTTAGTCGCTGAACCTACAGAGACAACACCAAGCAATGATGACAATGCTGATTCAGACAACAACGATGTGCCTGTTTATAACGCATCAGTCGGCGGTTTTACAATAAGTGGTCCGTTCATTGCAACAGATGAGCCTGAAACAGACGTTTCCGAGACTGTTCCAAATGTAGATAATGTTTCAGATGAAGAGAATGTTGAAGAGAATAACGAAACAGAGTCTGATAATGAATCAGATGCAGATGAGGAATTTGTATTTGAACCTTCCACAGAATACTTTCCTCCTGCTGTAGAGTATATTGCTCCCGCTCCGGAAACAACCGAAACAAGTACAACCGCAACTGAGGCAGAAATTGCTGAAACAACAACAGAAACAACTTCTGTTGCTGATGAAACAACAACTACAGTAACTACTGTTATTACAGATGAATATGTTGTTGCAACAAGCGAATATACAATCACAGAAACAATCGCTGAAACTACAACAGAATCAATTACTACTGCTGAATCTGAAACTACAACTACATCTGAGGTAATAACAACAACCACAGAAAGCACAAGTACTGAAATAACAACAACTGTTATTGAAACCATTGTTGAACCAACGGAAAGTTCCCTTCCGATTACAGATGAAGAGTATGTCTTACTCTGCAACTGTGTTGCCAATGAGGCAGGTTCAAATTGGATTGATGTTTACGAAAAAGGTAAAGTTGTGGAAGTTATCATGAACCGTGTAAATAGCCCTCTTTATCCGGATACAATCTATGGTGTTATTACAGCACCTTATCAGTTCACAGGTTCTGAGAATTATGCTTATCTTTCAACATATTCAGGTTATGTTACAGATATGGTAAAAGAAGCCGTTGAACTCTATTTCAATGAACCTTCTTCATTTGAACATAATTATTTTGGTTTCTATGGAGACGGATACCAGAATCACTTTTATTAATACTTAAACAAAAAGACTCCGAAAAATTAATTTAATCTGTTAGAAGTTACTGGCTCCCGACTGATAATCGGGAGCTTTTTTCTTTAAATATTTCAGCAGACATCAGTTTTAAGCATCAACTGTATTTCATCGTCAACAAATCCGATTCTTCCGATTTCTTCCCCTGCTTTAAATTCTATCCCTGCTTCTGCTGTAAATTCTTCTTCTGCATGACATATTGACAGCATACCGTTTTTATCGCTGAGTATCATATCATAATCCCAATATTCATAATCAAAATAAATAATATCCTTGCTTTGCATATCGAAATAGCTAAGTGCTGAACGGTGTATACCCGAACCACATGAATATGTAAAATACAATTCATTACTGCCGTTATGGTCTGTATCAGTTACTGCAAATGATGTAAGTCCCCAACCGCCGAAGCTGCAGCCAATAGGATATATCTCATTTTCATAAAGTAAAAATCCTTCACCGTATATAGTTCCTCCGCCGTCACCATCAAATTTAAAAATACACAGCCCATATTTATCGGTTATTTCCTTAGGAGTGACATTATAGCAGTTTCCGCTTCCGTTATGACCGTATTTTTCATGGTGAAGTTCCATAAACTCATCAACGCCGTCCGTTGACGGTGTAATCTGAAATACATCAATACTTTCGTCGGCAACAGGATTATTTGCTGTAGTATGCAACGGTTTTTCCGTCTGAACTGCTGTTATGGCAGTTTCAGTCGTCTGTACTTTTGTAACTTTCTCTGTATGAATTGGTTCAGCCGTCTGTTCGGGTATTTCCTTTTCGACAGCCGTGACATCAGTATTATTTTCAGCATCTGTTGTTTTAACTTTTGTTGTCTGCGTTGATTCAACCAAATAAGTCGTTTTAGCTGTTTTCCTCGTTTCTTCTGCACGGGTTACTGAAACAGCTGTTGTTTTCGCTGTCAGTATATATACCGAATCGCTTGAAACTGCTGTCAATACCTGCGGTTCACCGCTTGAAGCAGATGTTCCTGTACTGTACTCTGTACTTGTATCTGAAGTCGATGATGATTCAATCATGTCTGTTGCAGCATCAAAATCCGGTTTACCCATATTCAGCGAAATAATTGAAACAGTCGCTGTCATTATCATCATCAATGAGACTGTTGTAGCTATCAATGAAATTTTTCTGTTCATAAATCCAACACCTTTCACTTCTTCGGAATCTGTAAATTCTTCTGTTAAAGCGTTATGCTTTGCAGGATTTACAAGTCCGAATGTAATTTTTTTAATAAAATCATTTCTTCTGCTTACTTTCTGCCTGTATTCATTAAGTTTTTTTATCACATATTCTGTCATTTCCTCAGAAGTTTTCATAATTGAAGTCCTCCTTTTCAAGTCGGGATTTTAATGCCTTTTTCGCATTATATATGAGATTTTCTATCTGCCGACGCTTTTTCTTCATTATATCCGCTATCTCCTCATTGCTCATATCCTCAAAGTATGACAGATACAATACCTGTCTGTAATCATATTTAAGTGAACAGATTGCCTTATGGAGTATTTTTTTCTGCTCACTTTTTATCAATTCGCATTCAATATCTGTTCTGTCAGGTATATCGGCACATTCATGAAAGGATATAAAATGAAAACGTCTGTGCTTGCGTATGTAATCAACAGCAGTATGCCTGCCGACAGAATAAAGCCACGTTTTAAATGAACTTTTACCGGAAAAATCAGGCTGTTTTATAGCAATGCGAATAAAAGTTTCTTCTGTAATTTCTTCCGCCGTATTCAAGTCATTGCAAATACTGTTAAGATACAATATCAATCCGTCCTTGTACTCTTCTATAATCTCACCTATTGCATAATCATCACCATCAAGAAAACGGCGGTAGCTACTTGCACCGTTATCCATGAAACACCTCCTTGTCTTTCCTTTCTACTTATTAGTCGGAAGTTTTTTAAAAAACTCTAAGTAAAAATTACAAAAAATAAGTCCTGCAACTTGTAAAATCGCAGGACTTTAAAATTTTTTATTATATTATCCGAACATTTTTGCAAATACTTCAGGAAATCCATAGCAGAGAGTACACATAATAGCCGATGCAAGACAAAGACCGAGAAAAATTGCAGGTACAGCCTTTTTCAGTGGTATTTTACGGAGTGATGCAATAAGCGAGCCTGTCCATGCACCTGTACCGGGAAGCGGTATTCCGACAAAGAACAGCAGGAATATAAATTCACCTTTCTCCATTGTGTCACTCTTATTCATAGCCTTACTTTCAAGGTATGTCACAAATTTAGTCATGACAGGAATTTTATGTTTCTTTATGAAATCGAAAATCTTGTCAATGAACAGGAGTATAAACGGAATGGGTAGAATATTTCCAAGCATACAGACCCATATTGCTTTCCAGAGTTCCATATCAAGAACTTTCGCCGCAATAATACCGCCTCTCAGTTCAATTATCGGCAGAATTGATACCAGAAACGGTATAAGCCATTCGGGAATACCATGTTCTGCCAGCCATGTTGTCAAAGATTCTGTTAATTCACTCATTTTAAAAGTCCTTTCTTCAGTGCATATTAAATTTAGTATATTATCTCATATTTTGTCAGAATAGTCAAGAGGTATGAACTCAGTTCGCTTTTTGCGACAAATTTCACAATGATATGGCAGGTTCTTTGTTTAGAATATCCATAAATTCCTCACCTGTGATAGTTTCTCTTTCAAGCAGGAAATGTGCAAGCTCATGAAGCTTGTCAATATTCTCAGTAAGGATTCTTATAGCTTTCTCATGTGATGTCTTTACTATTGAATTGACTTCTTCATCAATTTTTGATGCAGTTTCGGGTGAGCAGGCAAGTGATGCATCTCCGCCGAGATACTGATTTGTAACAGTTTCAAGTGCAATCATATCAAACTTACTGCTCATTCCGTAGCGTGTTACCATTGCTCTTGCAATTTTTGTAGCCTGTTCAATGTCATTTGATGCACCGCTTGTACAGCTTTTAAAGATAAGTTCTTCCGCTGAGCGTCCGCCTGTGAGTGTTGCGATTCTTGCAAGTGCCTCTTCTTTTGTCATAAGGAACTTTTCACCCTCGTCAACCTGCATTGTATAGCCCAACGCACCGCTTGTACGTGGTATTATTGTAATTTTATGTACAGGTGCGGAATCTTTCTGCTTTGCGGCAACAAGTGCATGGCCTATTTCATGGTATGCAATAATTTCCTTTTCTTTTTGGGAAATAACTGCATTCTTACGCTGATAGCCTGCAATAATTACTTCAACGCTTTCTTCCATATCGGATTGACTTACAAGCTTTCTGCCATTTCTTACAGCTCTGAGTGCGGCTTCATTGATAATATTTGCAAGTTCAGCTCCCGACGCTCCTGCTGTAGCTCTTGCAATTGCGTTGTAGTCAATATTTTCTTCTGTCTTTACTTTCTTTGCATGAACCTGTAAAATAGCCTCACGTCCTGCCAAATCGGGAAGTTCAGCAGGTATACGTCTGTCGAAACGTCCGGGACGGAGAAGGGCGGGGTCAAGTGATTCAGGACGGTTTGTTGCTGCAAGAATTACAACACCCTTCTTACCGTCAAATCCGTCCATTTCGGTAAGCAACTGATTAAGAGTCTGTTCACGTTCATCATTTCCGCTGATATTGCCGTCACGTTTTTTTCCGATAGTGTCAACCTCATCTATAAAAACAATACACGGAGCTTTTTCGTTAGCCTGCTTGAAAAGGTCACGAACTTTTGCCGCACCCATTCCGACGAACATTTCAACAAATTCCGAACCTGATATTGAGAAAAACGGCACGTTTGCCTCACCTGCAACAGCCTGTGCAAGTAAAGTTTTACCTGTTCCGGGAGGGCCTACAAGTAATGCACCTTTGGGAAGATTTGCACCGATTTCAGCATATTTATTTGGATTATGCAGAAAATCCACTATTTCAACAAGTGCTTCTTTTGCTTCGTCCTGCCCTGCAACATCATCGAATGTCTTGCCCGTCTGAGCCTTGACATAAATTTTAGCATTGCTTTTACCGAATGACATAGAATTTCCTCCCATACGCTTATTCATACCTTTCATCAGGATATTCCAGAGAACTATAAAGAAGATAATCGGAAGAACCCAGCTTACAAGAAATTCAAGGAGCAGATTGCTTTCTGCAAAGTCCTCAGTGAAAACAATATCCTTGTCTTTGCGGAGACGGTCAACAAGGTCTGGGTCATTCATTCTTCCTGTGGAATAGACCTGTTTTCTGCCGTCCTCAGTTTCAACTTCAAAGCGGATTTCAGTATTCTCAATCTTCACCTGAGTAATATTTCCGTCATCAAGCTGATTAAGGAAAAAGCTGTAATTTGTTTCCTTAACACTTCTCTTTGTCAACTGTGGCATGAGCAGTGCATTGAAAAGTATTATGAAAACAAGGCTTATGATTGAAAAAATCGCAAGCTGTTTGAATATGTTCTTATCATTTTTCATAATTTTAAAATCTCCTTTCAGATTATGATAAAATTATAACATACTATTTTTTAAAAATCAACTGACAAATTGTGATAATTATGATAAACGAGTGAAATGTCACTCAGATAAATGCCTGTTTTTTGAGAATGGCAGTAATAATTCTTCCCAAAATTGCGAAATAGTTAATATCTGAGACCGCCCATTTCTTGAATCTGCCGATATAGCAGAAAGAAATGATGCCTTTTATGATACTGTCGTCCGTCATAAGGTACTGGACAGCACCGCCTATATTTTCATCTGTAAGCTGATTGAACGCCCTGTCATCGCGTCCCTCAAGTTCATTGACATTGTCAACAGCAAAAATATTGTCACCCGAAAAACGTTCTGTATAGCCGTTTTCAAGGATATATGCGGAATTTCTTGAAACTGCATTTCCACAGCTAAGAATAAGATTCATGTCATTTCCCGCAAATACACATATATCATCAATTTCAAATTCGGAGCGAATCTGTTCCAGAAGTACGGAAATATCAGGAATACGTCCAAAAACGAGATTTTCCGAAAGATTGGCAACGAAATCAAGCTTTTCATTTGTATCTTTCTGACTGCTCAGGTAAGCGATTTTATTTTCAATATCCTTTTCAACGGCACCGTGCTTTTCAATATCATATATAACATAGCGATTTTTGCCTTTTTCCTGTGCAATATACAAAGCCTTATCAGCCTGCATGAAAAGCTCATCATAATCATCACTGTCTTTCGGATAAGTTGAAATTCCCATAGAACAGGTAAGACGGAAATCCTCAAATCTGTCGGTGAATGCAATCTCCGTATTAGTACGTATAGCACGTAGAATGCCTCGCAAATCCTCTTCATCACGGGTATTTTCTATTATAATAAGAAAACCTCCGCCGCTGATTCTTCCTGCAAGACCACGAGTACCGAGTTCTTTTTTGACTATGCCTGCAACAGTGTATATTACTTCATCACCAAAAAGATGCCCATAACTTGTATTTATATCAGTAAAATTATCAATATCAAGAATAACAATATTGATATTATGCAGCGGTTTTGCACTAAGAATATCCATAGCAAAAGAAGTTACGGCACGTTTGTTGAGAAGTCCCGACAAGGAATCTCTGTTTGATTCAAGTGCAAGGTTAATATCCTTTGTTTTCTGCCTTGAATTTATTACAGAAATAATTCCGCTTACTTTTTTTGTTTCAGGGTCATCATATCTTGTAATCCCACGAAAAAGACACATTTCCTTTGTCCTGCCCTGAGTAAAAACGGACGTTTCAAGTTCATAGTCAAAACGATACACGCCGTTTTTTATATCACGGCAGAGAGTATTGAAAGTATCAATATATCTTGAAAGTACCTGTCCCGATTCAATTGCATCGTTCTGCCATTTTTCAAGTTCAACATCAGCAAGAACAGTTTCACGACAGCAATCAAACATATATATGCGGATATGCCTTGTCTCAAAACTGTATTCAAATGCAATATCAGTTGAAAGACTAAGCACATATCTGTATTCGGATAGTCTGCGTTCACTCATTGCTGATAAACTCTCAAGTGAAAAAATATCACTGAACTCAATAATATACAGCGGTTCGCTCGATGAATCAAGCTGTCTAACCGCTGCAAGAACCCATCTGAGCTGTCCGTTTATTCCAGTCATACGGATAACTGTTCTGAGAGTTATACCATGCGTGACGTTCTCCACACATTCGGCAAGACGTGCAAAATCGTTGTCATAAATAGTCCGCCTGATTGAATATGTAACATCATTTCCGAAATAGCTGAAAAACTGTTCGTTTCCGCTTTGGGTATGAAAGCTTTTATCGACAATAACCCTGCCGATTTTATAAATATCATTCATAGAATCACCTTATTCATATTTTTTACTCTATTATATCATTTATTTAGGATAAAATCAAATCAAAAAAATGTAATCAATTCATTAAAAATTAACCCATATTTTCATAATGCTGTCACATTTATAATATATAATCACAATCATATAAGGATTCAGGGAGTGGTATTTTATGGAAAAAAAAGAATTTAAACGGTACTTGATTATTGGTTTAATTGTTATCGTCGTATGTTATATTGTTAAGAATTTCAGTTTTTTCGAAAGAGTTCTTTCAATTGCTGTAAGTTCAGCATATCCGCTTGTACTTGGTGTGGTAATAGCTTACATATTCAATATAGTACTTAGTAGACTTGAAAATCATTATTTTCCGAAAAGTAACAAGAAATTTGTTGATTTATCACGCCGTCCTGTCTGTATAGTTCTGTCGTTTCTGTTTGCAGTTTCGGTAATCGTCCTTGTTCTTACAATCATTGTTCCTGCAATAATGAATGCATTTGAACTTCTCGGAGCAAAAATTCCGCCGATTTTTAATAAAGGAGTTGATTATCTGCTTGTAAAGCTTAAAGAATATCCGGATTTCCAGAAACAGGCACAGGAGTTTGTAAACGAATTTGATTTAAAAAGCATTAATTGGGCAAAAATCACAGAAAATACTGTTCAGGCTCTGCAAAGTGGTGTTGTGAGTCTGCTTAGTTCAACAGCAAGAATTGTCGGAGCTGTTGCAAGCTCTGTAACCAATATAGTTATTGCAGTAATATTTGCAGTATATCTTCTTTTCAGAAAAGACAGACTTCTGCGTGACATCAACCGTGTACTCGCTGTATCTTTTACTGAAAAAGTCAATAAAAGAATCAAAAAAATCTGTAAAGTAACAAATGAAACTTTCAAGCAGTTCTTTGTCGGTCAATTCATAGAAGCTGTCATACTCGGTTTTCTCTGCTTTATAGGAATGGCAATTCTACAACTTCCGTATGCCGGAATGAGCGGTGTACTTATCGGAGTTACGGCTCTTGTTCCTATTGTTGGTGCATTAATCGGTGCAGGTGTAAGTGCATTCATTATATTCACAGAAAGTCCGATGCAGGCACTCATTTTTCTGATATTTCTTGTGCTTCTTCAGCAGTTTGAAGAAAATTTCATATATCCGAAAGTTGTCGGAAACTCTGTCGGTCTGCCTGGAATATGGGTTCTTGCGGCAATCACAGTCGGAGGCGGACTATGGGGAATTATCGGAATGCTTATTGCTGTTCCTCTGGCGGCTACGGCATATAAACTCTGTTTTCAAAAACTAGAAGAAAAAGAAAGAGACTCAGGAATTGAATATCCACACCATGA
>JAIDNR010000050.1 GCA_029063695.1 Ruminococcus sp. | reverse complement strand
CTTATAAGCCGTCTGAAATCACAGAGAAATTATACACATCTGGAGCAGCTTAATGAGCTTGTAGATGACATTGAAATAAAAAAGCTGAAATCATATCATCAGATTATTCTTGTCCGCAATCAGGCAGGACTGAAAAATCTGTATAAACTTGTTTCAATCAGCAACCTTGATTATTTCTATAAAAAACCACTGATTCCAAAATCTGTACTTGAAAAGCATCGTGAAGGACTTATTTTCGGCAGTGCCTGTGAAGCAGGTGAACTTTTTCAAGCTATACTTGCAAAACAGTCCGAAAGAAAAATCGAAAAGCTTGCAAAATTCTATGATTATCTCGAAATTCAGCCTGTCTGTAACAATGAATTTATGATACGTGAAGGCTCTGCAAACAGTATTGAAGAATTGCAGAACTATAACCGCCGTATTATTGAACTCGGTGAAAAGCTGAATATCCCTGTATGTGCTACCTGTGATGTTCATTTTATTGACCCGAAAGATGCGATTTACCGTAAAATAATACTCGCAGGCATGGGGTTCAAGGACGCTGAAAATCAAGCACCTTTATATTTAAGGACAACAGAAGAAATGCTTGCTGAATTTTCTTATCTTGGTGAGGAAAAAGCAAAGGAAGTAGTTATAACAAATACAAATATGATTGCTGATATGATTGAAGTTGTCCGTCCGATTCCTAAAGGTACTTTCACTCCGACGATTGATGGTGCGGAAGATGAACTTGTTAAGATTACGCATGACAAGGCTTATGAAATTTATGGCAATCCGCTTCCAGAACTTGTTGAAAAACGTCTTGACCGTGAATTATCGTCCATTATAAAGCATGGATTCTCCGTACTTTATATTATTGCACAGAAACTTGTATGGAACTCAGTTGAAAATGGTTATCTTGTCGGCTCACGTGGCTCAGTCGGCTCATCATTCGTTGCATCAATGGCAGGAATATCCGAAGTAAATCCGCTGCCACCGCATTATATCTGTCCGCACTGCAAACACAGCGAATTTATCACAGACGGTTCTTATGGTTCAGGATTCGATATGCCTGCAAAGAACTGTCCAGAATGCAGTGCAGATATGCTTCGTGAGGGTCATGATATTCCGTTTGAGACTTTTCTCGGATTTGACGGCGACAAAGCTCCCGATATAGACCTTAATTTCTCGGGCGAATATCAGTCAAGGGCACACAGATACACAGAACAGTTATTCGGAAAATCAAACGTTTTCAAGGCGGGTACTATATCGGCAGTAGCTGAAAAAACGGCATACGGTTATGTAAAAAATTACTGTGAAGAAAACGGCATAACACTTAATAACTGTGAAATGTCACGTCTTGCGGCAGGCTGTACAGGAATAAAACGTACTACAGGACAGCACCCCGGCGGAATGGTTGTTGTGCCGTCCGATTATGATGTATATGACTTCACGCCCGTTCAGCACCCTGCCGATTCAACCGATTCTGAGGTAATTACAACTCACTTTGACTTCAATTCCCTGCATGATACTATTCTTAAACTTGATGAACTCGGTCACGTTGTACCTACATTATATAAGCATCTTGAGGACTTGACAGGCAGAAAGATAAAAGATATTCCTACTGCTGACCCTGATGTAATAAAGATGTGTACTGACTGCTCTGTTCTCGGAGTAACTCCAGAAGAAATTTACTGTAAAACAGGAAGTCTCGGTATACCTGAAATGGGTACGAATTTCACAATAGGAATGCTTCTTGATGCAAAGCCGACTAAATTCAGTGACTTTTTGCAGATTTCGGGACTTTCTCACGGTACGGACGTATGGCTCGGCAATGCCAAAGATTTGATTGAACAGAATATATGTACAATTTCCGACGTTATCGGAACTCGTGACAGTATTATGACATATCTTTTGTATAAAGATGTTGAACCACACATGGCATTTCAGATTATGGAGTGGACGAGAAAAGGCAAGGCAACAAAGCAGTTTACACCTGAAATTATTGAAATGCTGAAAAGTCACAATGTACCAGACTGGTATATTGAAAGCTGTCTTAAAATAAAATATATGTTTCCGAAAGCTCATGCGGCGGCGTATGTTATTGCAGCAATAAAACTGGGCTGGTTCAAACTCTATGAACCTCTTGCGTATTATTCAACCTATTTTTCGGTTCGTGGTGAAGATTTCGATGCGGAACTTGCTGTACAGGGAAAAGCTGCTGTATGTACAAGAATAGCTGAATTGAAAGAACTCGGAAACGGACGTTCCAAAAAAGAAAGTGATTTATATGACATTCTGCTTATTATAAATGAAATGCTTTCAAGAGGTTACAGTTTTTTGCCGATAGATCTTTTCCAGTCCCATGCGACAGACTATCTTATTGAGGATAATAAGCTCAGAATACCGTTTTCAGCAATGTCCGGAGTAGGTGAAACCGCTGCAAGAGGAATTTATGAAGCTGTACAGGAAGGTGGTTTCATTTCCATTGAAGAATTTCAGGCACAAAGCGGTGTATCAAAAACCACAATAGATATGTTGAAAACCATAGGTGCTTTTGGTGAATTGCCTGAATCTTCACAAATGTCATTCTTCTGACTTGACTTTATTGTGGTATTGTGTTATCATATTACCATGTTAGCACGCTAAAGTGAATTGCTGTTTAAATAAAAAGGAGGCTTCTATGAGAAACTATGATTTAATCACTCCCGAAGGCACTAAAGACTTGCTTTTCGGTGAATGTATCGTAAGACGAAATATAGAAAACACTCTGCTTGAACTTTTCAGTAGCAGAGGATACAGCGAAATGATTACTCCGGGACTGGAATTTTTCGATGTATTCAATCAGAAATCACGCTATTTTCCGCAGGAAACACTGTACAAGATGACTGACAGCAAGGGCAGGCTTCTTGTTATGCGTCCCGATTCTACAATGCCTATTGCGAGAGTTGTCGCAACACGTCTCCGTGACGCTGTACTTCCGCTGAAATTATGCTATAATCAGACAGTCTACCGCAATGAATCCGCATTAAAAGGCAGAAGCGACGAGACTGTACAGGCAGGAATCGAACTTATCGGTTCACAGATGAAAATGGCTGATTTGGAAGTCATTTCAACTGCCGTTGATTCACTCAACGCTTTCGGTATGGAATTTTCTCTTGAAATCGGTCATATAGGCGTGTTCAGAACTCTTGTTGACAAACTTGAAGCAGACGAAAAAGATAAGGATTATATCCGCAAGCTTATTGAAAACAAGAATTTCCCCGCTCTTAATGATTTTCTTGATACATTCGGTAATAATTCCGTTACTTCCGCACTTAAAAAACTTCCTGCACTTTTCGGCGGTGAGGAAGTTTTTGAAAAGGCTGAGGAACTTGTTCCCGATGAAAATGTAAAGTGTATTCTTGATGAACTCCGTGATATATATGTATCTGTAGCCGAACTTTGCGGAAACGACGGTAATATTACCGTTGATTTGGGTCTTGTAAATAAAACAGACTATTATACGGGACTTATTATCAAAGGTTATCTTAAGGGTCACGGCGAGGAGGTTATATCGGGCGGAAGATATGACAGGCTTATTTCAGAGTTCGGCTATGATGTTCCTGCTGTCGGATTTGCAGTGAACGTAAATGCAATTTCAAAGGTTATTGAGAAAAACGGTATACTTCCTGCTGTAAAGGGAGCAGATGCAATTGTATTTGCAGAAGAAGGCTGTGAAGTTGCCGCTATAAGAGCCGCAAAAGAACTCCGTGAACAAGGTCTTGTTGTTGAAAATGCACTATTCAGCGATATAGAATCGGTTCGTGAATATGCTAAAGAAAAGAAAATTGCAAGACTTGTTGTTATTGATAACAATGATATAAAGGAGGACTGAGTAAATGAATAAGCCAATTAGAATAGCTCTCACTAAGGGCAGACTTGAAAAAGATACAGTCGGACTTTTTGAAAAATTGGGATTTGACTGCACAGCAGTTCATGAAAAGGGAAGAAAACTTATTCTTCCTATACCCGATGCGAATGCAGAAGTAGTTCTCGCAAAGGCAAATGACGTTATCACTTATGTTGAACACGGCGTATGCGATATGGGTGTTGTCGGCAAAGATACTATCATGGAAATGCACGGCAAATTCTTTGAACTTGTGGATTTAGGCTTCGGCAGATGTAAATTTGCACTTGCAACAAAAAAAGGCTATGATTTTTACAGTGGATACGGTATCAAGACCATTGCAACGAAATATCCGAATGTTGCAAGAAGTTTCTTTGAGAAAAAAGGTATGGACACTGAGATTATCAAGATAGAGGGTTCTGTTGAACTTGCACCTCTTCTCGGACTTGCCGATGGTATTGTTGATATAGTGGAAACGGGTACAACACTCAAAGAAAACGGTCTTGAAGTTATTGAGGACGTTGCACCGATTTCCGCAAGACTTATTGTAAATACTGTAAGTCTGAAAATGCGTCAGGCTGAAATTGAGAAACTTATTAAACTTATAGAGGAGAATTTGTAATGAGAAAAATTTTTGCAAACGGCATGGACGAAAATGATTTTCTTGCTGAACTTAACAAGAGAGCAGGCGAAACAAATAAGAAAGTTACTGAGACAGTTTCCGCCATTATTGATGATGTACGTGAAAACGGAGATGATGCCGTAAAGAATTATACTCTTAAATTTGACGGCAATCTTCCGCAGTATTATGAAGTACCAAGAGAAGTAATAAACGACGCACTTACAGAGGCAGACCAGAATTTTGTTGATGCACTTCTTAATGCTCAGGAAAATATTGCTGATTTCCATAACAGACAGGTTGAACAGGGATTTATCAATCCAAAGCCAAATGGTGTTATATTGGGACAGCGTGTGCGTGGACTTGAACGTGTGGGACTTTATGTTCCGGGCGGTACAGCTGCATATCCGTCAAGTGTACTTATGAATGCTATTCCCGCAAAAATAGCAGGTGTAAAAGAGATTATCATGGTAACTCCGCCTCTTAAAGACGGTACGCCGAATAAAGATATACTTGTTGCAGCTGCTATATGCGGAGTTGACAGAGTATTCATGGCAGGCGGTGCACAGGCTGTTGCGGCTCTTGCTTACGGTACAGATGAGATTCCGAAATGTGATAAGATTGTAGGTCCCGGAAACATCTATGTTGCTACTGCAAAAAAACTTCTTTACGGCGTTGTTGATATTGACATGATTGCAGGACCAAGTGAAATACTTGTAATTGCGGATGATACTGCTGACCCGAAATTTGCAGCCGCTGATTTGATGTCACAGGCTGAACATGATGTACTTGCATCTGCTATCATGGTTACAACCAGTGAAAAGCTTGCCGACGAAACCATTGCTGAAATCAACCGCCAGAAAGAGTATCTTTCAAGAAAAGAAATTATTGAAAAGTCCCTGAATGACTACGGTGCAGTTATCATTGCAGACAGCCGTGAAAAATGTGTTGAACTCGCAAACGAAATCGCTCCCGAACATTTGGAAGTACTTATGGAAAATCCTATGGAACTGTTGGGAAGTCTTGATAATGCAGGTTCAATCTTTCTGGGCAATTATGCTTCCGAACCTCTCGGAGACTACTTTGCAGGTCCTAATCACGTACTTCCGACAAGCGGTACGGCAAGATTTTTCTCGCCTTTGGGAGTTGCAAGTTTCACAAAGCGTACAAGCTATACATACTACACCAAAGAGGCTCTTGAACTTGCAAAGGACGATATTGTACTTATTGCAGAAAAAGAGGGTCTTACAGCTCACGCAAATGCTATCAAGGTGAGATTTGAATAAGGAGTTGATTTTTCAATGACTGAAAATAAATGGGAAGGGTACGTTCGTAAGGTTGTACCCTATATTCCCGGTGAACAGCCGAAAGATACTGATGTTGTAAAGCTGAATACAAATGAAAATCCGTATCCCCCTGCACCGTCTGTACGTAAAATTATTGATAACTTTGATATATCCGATATGCGTCTTTATCCTGCTCCGGATTCGGAAGTGCTTGTTAATGCGATTGCGGAAAGATACAAATTGAAGTCATCGCAGATTTTTGTCGGTGTTGGTTCAGATGACGTTATTTCAATGGCTTTTCTTACATTCTTCAATTCAGACAAGCCAATACTTTTTCCTGATATTACATATTCTTTCTATGATGTATGGGCAGATGTTTATCGCATACCATACAAGACCTGTCCTCTTAATAAGGATTTCACAATAAATCCTGATGACTATAAACAAGAAAACGGTGGTATTATATTTCCTAATCCTAATGCACCTACAGGTGTACTTGAATCTGTGGAAATGATTGAGGATATAGTAAAATCAAATCCCGATTCAGTAGTTATTATTGATGAGGCATACATAGATTTTGCAGGAGAAGAAAAAAGCTGTTTGTCTTTGATTAATAAATATGACAATCTTCTTGTAATTCAGACTTATTCAAAGTCACGTTCAATGGCAGGTATGCGTATCGGTTTTGCTATGGGAAGTGAAAAGCTAATTAAGTATATGAATGATGTGAAATTTTCAATCAATTCATATACCATGAATACTGTTACTCAGCTTTGCGGTGCTGAATCAATGAAAGATGAAAAATATTTTTCCGAAACAGTGAACAGAATTGTTGCAACCCGTGAACGCTCAAAAATCCGTCTTGCCGAACTCGGATTTAAGCTTACAGACTCTCAGAGCAACTTTATTTTTGCAAGTCCGTCAAATAAATCTGCACAGTATGTATTTGAGAAACTCAAAAAGCGTAAAATTTATGTGAGATACTGGAATAAGCCGATAATCTGTGATTATCTGCGTATTTCAATTGGTACGGACGAGGAAATGGACAAGCTTTTCAATGCACTGGAGGATATATTAAATGAACAATAAAATCAGGACAGGTGAAATTATCCGAAAAACAGCTGAAACTGATATATTTATTCATATTGAACTTGACGGCTGCGGAGTATCCAATATTAATACAGGAATCGGCTTTTTCGACCATATGCTTACAGCTCTTTCAAGACACAGCGGTATCAGTATGACTATAGAAGTAAAAGGCGACCTGCACGTTGACTGTCATCACACTATTGAAGATACGGGAATTGTACTTGGACAGGCTCTCAGTCAGGCTCTCCGCTCTAAATCAGGTATCGTCCGTTATGGTACATCATATATCCCTATGGACGAATCGCTTGCTATGTGCAGTCTTGATATAAGCAACAGACCGTTTCTTGTGTTTAATTGTGACTTTACAAATCAGTCATGCGGCGGCTATGATTTGTGTATGACGGAAGAATTTTTCCGTGCATTTGCATTCAATGCAGGAATCACAATGCACATAAATCTGCTTTATGGTACTAATGACCACCACAAGGTAGAAGCAGTTTATAAAGCGGCTGCTCATGCACTTAAAACGGCTGTATCTTATAATTACGACGGCTCAACGCTGTCAACGAAAGGAGTACTTTAATGATTGCTATTGTTGACTATGGTGCAGGAAATATTTTCAGCGTTAAAAATGCACTTGATTATCTCGGTCTTGAAAGTGAACTTGTTTCGGATAATGATAAAATCAAGTCTGCTGATGCTGTAATACTTCCCGGAGTAGGTGCATTTCCTGCCGCTATGAGTATGCTTGAAAAAAGTGGTCTTGTTGATACAATCAAAGAAGAATCTGCAAAAAAGCCGTTTCTTGGAATCTGTCTCGGAATGCAGTTGATATTTGAAAAAGGCTACGAATTTGAGGAATGCGACGGTCTCGGACTTATATCAGGTTCAGTGCATAAAATGGAGGAAAAAGATTTAATCATACCGCATATGGGCTGGAATAAGCTTGAAAAACTTAATGACTGTCCATTGCTTGAAAATATCGGTGATGATGAATATGTGTATTTTGTGCATTCATATAAAGCATACTGTGAGGACAGGAATATTTCCGCTTACTGCGAATATGGCGGACGTGTTCCCGCACTTGTATATGACGGAAAGTATGTTTACGGGGCACAGTTCCACCCTGAGAAAAGCGGTGAAACAGGACTTAAAATACTCAAAAATTTCGGAGGTCTTATATGATTATTTTACCTGCTATCGATATTAAAGACGGCAATTGTGTACGTCTTTTCAAAGGTGATTTTTCTACAGTTGAGAAAGTTGCAAGTGATTATCTTGAAACTGCAAAGGGATTTGAGGTTGCCGGAGCATCATGGATTCACATGGTTGATTTGGACGGTGCAAAAGAGGGCAGACCTGTCAACACAAAGATTTATACTGATGTTGCTGAAAAAACTAATCTCAAAGTAGAACTCGGCGGAGGTATCAGAAATCTGGAAACTATTCAGGAGTACCTGAATATGGGCATTACGAGAGTAATTCTCGGCTCTGTTGCACTGAAAAATCCAAAGCTTGTAAGTGACGCTGTAGAGAAATTCGGCAGTGAAAAAATTGTTGTCGGAATTGACGCTGTGAATGGTATGGTTGCTACTGAGGGCTGGCTTGAATCGTCCGACGTGAACTACATTGAACTTGCTGACAAGATGATTTCTGTGGGAGTTAAATATTTTATCTTTACTGACATCTCCAAAGACGGTACGCTTTCGGGCGTAAATACCGAACAACTCAAAGCACTTGCCGACGCTACAAAAGGACGTGCGGATATAGTCGCAAGCGGTGGAGTTCATACAATGGCTGATATAATCGCCTGCAAAGAAATGAATCTGTACGGCACAATATGCGGTAAATCCATTTACAAAGGCACTCTTAATCTCAAAGAGGCTGTAGAGTATGCTGGAAAATAAATTTAATCAGGCAGAACAACTGCTGAAAGAAATAGTTGAGGAAAATAGTTTGATAGACATCACATGGGATTACTTTTGGAATAATTTTGATAGTTATATTATTGAATGTCCTGAAGAAGCTAACAGTCTAAATATCAAGGATAGGAGTTCTATTAAGGCTTATTTTCATTATTATAGTTATAAGCATCACCCTGAAAGTTCGGAGGGAGTTATATATGCTTATGACTGTATAGAAACATCTATAACGTTTTGCTACCCAGATGACACTTACTTAGGTCACTATGATTTGATGTTTGATTTCAATTTAAATATATTGGAA
>JAIDNR010000005.1 GCA_029063695.1 Ruminococcus sp. | reverse complement strand
GTGATGTAATTTATTTTTAAAATCAATCAAAACTTGCTCATCGATATTCCATTCTTTAATGAAATTTTGATGTACACCACCAAAAATGCGGGACACTAATCCTAGGAAATGTTTCATTCGAGAATTTTCCAAGTGTTCACCCAAGACACTTTCATAATAAGTCGCAATATTGCCACGATAAGAAGATATATTCTCGATGATATCATAACCTGATGCCAAAACTTCGTTTAGAATATATCTTAAATACAATGGGTGCCCTTGAGATTTCTCCATCATCAAATCAATAATTTCGGATTTGATAGTCTCAACATTTAAGATTTTTAATGCAAGTGCCTCAACTTCAGAATACCTGAAGGATGGCATAGCTATCGTATATTCTCCTTGATTATAAAGATATTCTATGGATTTGTCAAGTTGCAATTTATTAAAATGTTGACTTCCAAGAACAATTATAACTCCCTCCGGCAAAATATCGGGAGTTGGCAATATACGCATCAATGTTTGGGTACAAGAAATATATTCACGTGTTATGTGGTCGAGACCATCAACGATAAGTACCGTAGGGGACCCTGTACGTTGATAATCTTCTGATATTTTATTAAGTTGTTCATAGAATTTTTGTTTCAAATCATCATAGTCCCTCTTGGATGGCAAGGACTTAGTCTTTACTTTGAATCCGCTTGTCTCTATCATTCTAACCATGTCTGCAAGGAAAGTAATACTCTCTCCTCTGCTGTCATCATTAGTGTAATTTGATGAAGGAGCAGTAAAATCGAACGCATAATATCGGATACATTTATTAGGGATCATTTTTGCCCATTGAGTCAAGAGCGTAGATTTACCAGATCCCGGTGTGCCTTGTAAAAAAATATATCCTTTTGTTTTGTTTGCTAATTTTGTATTGAGTAGTTCGATTGCGGCCGAAATAGGTTCGTAAGAAGAAGCTGATACATTTAAATTATGATCATACAATGGCTTCAATCGACGATCCCATTTTAAAGTTGCAATAATTTCATCTTTACTCAAGAGAACTCTGCGATCTGGACTCGCGACCAATTGTTGAATCAGTCGGTTCAAAGTGATAATGTCATCAGTTCGGGTATCATTACTACTATTGGCGACATCTATAATTTCTTGTTTATAGCCATATGTAAAAACAAACGACCTCCAAAAGAAATACCACTCTTCATCTTCCAGCCCTACAGTAGTTTTTAATTGGAGTAAGACATTATTCCATTCTGGAGGTACCGCATTACCTTTGCATAGTTTCGGAAGTACAAACGTTACAAAGTCATCAAACCCACCGACTTTTTCTCCAGCATTATTTACAATGCTCCTATCCTGACTACTACATTCCCGATTTGTCAATAAATGTGCAACAACCGCTTTATTGCTATACAATACGCACAGTTTCCTCCAACCATCAACGATTCCTCTTAAATAATTACAAAAATCCTTATATGTAATATGCTCATTAACAGTAGTCCATTTTACCTGATATGCATGTACCTCGCTTGTTGTAACATAACAGATGTCATCAAGTTTTCCAACAAATTCTTCATCATCGGCAACTCGGATTTCTTCAAGACTATCGTCCACGATACAATCATATACACAACGAGCAAACTCATCGTATTGAGGTTTATAACCACCCATAGCCGCACGTTCACCTTTCGCACTCGGTTTAATTGTTATAGGAGTTGTTTTAATCATCGATATTCAATTTAGACAATAAAAAGTACATCCACATGCGAAGAACTCGACCTAATAATACATTTCAGGACCTCTCCTTAAAGCGAACATGAGAACAAAGTTCCTACCGCGCGTTTTTCTTATCGGCAGCACATGGTAAGATTGGACATAGTATCGTTCCGATTTATTGTAACAAAAGATACAAATGTAGTGAGTTTTTTAAGTATTCACAACAAAACAACCGAGAAGAATCGGACCTTATAATTAAGATGCATTCTTTTAGTCATATTTATGTAAGGAGTAGCTATTTCGTATACTTATCAACTATTTATTGAGATATGATCGCGCAATATATTCATGCAACGGATCAATACTATAGCTGGGAAGTTAGGAAGTGAACTTTATTACATATTGATCGCCATATAATGCTTAGAATTTACCATGAATTTCTGCTTCGCGGACGTGATGCTCTTGGCTTACCATTGCTTGTAATGACACCTATGATATTCAGAAAGCAAACTCATTCAACATCCCAAAGCAAAGTGGATACAAACATGGAAACTATATCAAAATTTGGCATAAGGAATTAAATCCTATAGATAGACGTTGAATAGCTGGTCTCGAAACGTCAGTCCTTAAGATTAATCTTGGTGATATATTCGTCATCACCTGTATGAGCAACTATCCAATTATAGTTTATTAACAGCTGCTAAACTTTTTCTGGTTACACAAATGTCCTCATGGAAGTTTACATCAAGACTTATGCTAAATTATCACCCTTCGTCCTTCTTGTGTTGAAGCTAGTGTGCGGCAGTTTCGGGTTTTAACA
>JAIDNR010000049.1 GCA_029063695.1 Ruminococcus sp. | reverse complement strand
GAATCATATATATAATAATTATCGGGAGCATCAATTACCTTATTGTTCAGGATTTCAAATTCACTTACCGGCATATATCCGCCCGGAATATATATTGATATTTTGTCATATTCATGCAGTTTATCGCCCTTGTATACCTGATAAACTGTGATATTTTCCTGAGTATATGGTTTGCCTTTTACCTGAGTATAAATTATATTATCAATTCTGCCGAGTATGATATAATCTGAATAATTTTTCAGCATATCTACAGATACTGTACTGTCAACTGCAGTTGTATGATCAAAGTCATTAGTATCTTCCATATTAATAATGTTTTCAGATTTATTGTAAACTTTTGAGGGATAAACAGTGTAATCTCTTCCAATAAGAGATGGTACATTATCTTCTTTGGATTCTGTTGTTACTATCGGCTTTGGTACTGTAACAGGCGGAATATCAACATCAAGTGGTGGGTATGTTGTTGCATCATTTTTATTTGGTGGTACAGGCGAATTGTCTGTCACTGTAGTCATTGGAACAGCTGTTACAGTTAAAGACGGGTCATAGGAATATGACGGTTCCTCGTCGGTTGCTATTATTGCGGTAGTTGTATATTTTACCGCAGTCGTTTTCCTTGCCGTAGTTGCTGAAATAACTTTTGATGTGGCTGAGGGCTGTGTTCTCGTCGGAAATGTTATTGCAGTAACCGACGGGGTAAAATCAGGCAAATCGGGCATTGTAACCTGCTGGTGTATATGTACTGAATTTACCGCAGAACCTGTTGCCGAATCTGTATGGACTGAATTTTCTGTTGCTGTCTGTGTGATTTGCATTGTCAGTGCATTCGATGTCGTTATGTTATTTGTTTCTGTAAGCTGAGTTACAGCAGTTGTCTGAGATGTTATTGCTGTGGTCGGCTCGTCTATATTGAATTTATCACGGAAATCAGCCGTTTTGCTGAGATTTCCCCATAATCCTATGATAAGCACAGCAAAAACAGCAGTTGAAGCATAGCGAAAAAATACAGGCAGATTGAATTTTCGTTCATTTTTTTTTAGCTTTTCGTTATATAATAAAATAAAAGATTCTTTTTGTTCAGGTTCAGGAATATTGAACGCCTTTTTCAAGGTTTCTCTTTCTGATTTTTTCATTAAAGCTCCTCCTTTCCAAGCTCATTATGTAATTCAGCAAGAATTTTCTTGATTCTTCTGTTAAGTGCGAAGCGTGACATTGAGTAAATATTTGCAATAACTCCTATTGGAACATCGTTTATATATCTTAACAGAATAATTTCCCTGTCCTCAGGAGATAGTTTTTGAAGTGCTTCGCTCAGTGCATAATCTGTGATAACAGATTCTTCTATATTTTCATCAGATGCGGTTTCTTCCGAAATTTCCTCGGTTTTCTGCCGCCTGTATTCGTCTTTGCAAAGATTTCCCGCAATTGTATATAATAATTGAAGTGTTTTATCTATATTGTGATACTGTGGGTGTTCAAGGTAACGGAGAAAAGTTTCCTGCGTTAAATCTTCGGCAGTCTCACGATTTGAGACTCTTAAATAACAATATCTGTAAATTTTATCGTAATGTTCGTTTATATCTAATGCCACTCAACTACCTCCTTTCTATGAGTTTAACGGAAATAATATAGCTGATGTGCGGAAATAATTGTAAACTTTCTGTGAATATATATATTATATCATAAAAATATTATTTTGTAAATGAATTCTCAGAAAAAAACCGTATCTTTTGATACGGATTTTCTCTGATTTGTCCCTCAGGAATAAAGGAAATATATATTATACTGCTGACAGTGCAGTATCTGCAATAATAATACCAATGTATATTATTCACCAATGCTCATAAGAGTTCCCATAAATACAGGAATATTTGTTTCTGTATCAATGATAAAGTAAACAAACGGTCTGTCGAAAGTTATAATTTCAACGGGGAGAGGTGCACAGTCATTGCTAACTTCAACTACTGTTACAGCAGCTGCCTTTGTACCTGCTTCGTCAACATCAATGTGAGTTTTGTGTATTACAGAACTGATGTAAGTAGGTCCGTCAAGTCCGCTGACCATATTGGAGAAATCAGCAGTCATACTATCAAATGCCGACGGCATACCCATTGCAGAGAGAGTCTCAGTAAGTTCTGTCTTGAAATCATAGCTGAATTTCGGCATTTTTACACCGACTAACTTCTTTGCGGTATCTGCAATAAGTGAATCAACTTTAAGATTTGCAACGTAGTCGGTTATGGAAACGCCCTCATTTGGCATCATTGCAACAAATGCATATTTTCTGTCTTTGTAGTATTTATAGATACCCTCAGCATTGTCGTCTTTGAGATGATATGCACATTCCTCATCATTGTACATCATGTCAACTTCCTGAACTTTATTGTCAATTGCAGTGAAATCAGCTTTTACCGTCATATCCTTGTTGAACTCAACTTCCCATTTTGCATCGAAAGCAACAGCGTTTATAAGATACATTATAGCATTGGGTGGAATTACATTAAGAACTTCAGGTATCATTTCATCAGTCTTGTCGTTTACCCAGTTGTTTATATCAGTAACAGTTGTGCCATCAAAAGGAGCTGTAAAGAAGTCTGCATTGTAGTAATCAACATTTGTCTGTAAGAAGTCCTTGTTTACGTCAAGCCCATTTCTTGCCCAGATAGAGTTGGCAGTTGAAAGCTTGCTGTTTTCGTCGCTGTGCTGTGACGTACTCTGAGTATAGAGGTACTTGTTCAATTTGTCCATTGACATTCCGAGAACATCTTCCATTTCAGTCTTTGTACTACCGTCCGCACCGTTTGCAGTCATAGCAAGAGCTTGCATTACAGAATAGGGTGAAACGAGTGTGTTTTCGTCCTCTTTGAGTTCACTTCTGAAAAGTTCAAGGGCAAATTCAGTCTGTGATGTAATAAATTCCTCGTCTGCTTCTGCTCCCTCAACTTCTTTTGACTGAATATCAACAGTCAGATTTTTTGCAGTATAATCAAGAACCGGGTCGTTGGGATTTGGATAATAAGGCGGATTCAATTCAGGACTGTTCGGGAGTTCCTGACGCATAATAATATAGTCAAATACGTCAATTTTACCGTCATTATTCATATCGCCGAGCTGCCATTCTGTAAGCGAACCGTTGCCAAGAAGATAATTCTGCATCATAACAACGTCAGCGACTCCAAAGAATCCGTCATTGTTGACATCGCCCGGAACAACAACGCAGTGTTCGTCATAAATTTCGTATTCCAAGCCGTATGTTTCTGCAAATTCCTGTGCGGTACTTCCGGCAGGTGCAGTTATAACACAATCTTTTGTAATGAACATATAAAGACCATCCTCAAGTTCGCATTCAGGACTTTTGATTGTAAGATTCTTGATTTTTGTCGGAAGTGCGTCCTTGCTGATAAATGTTACATTTTCAGGCAGTACAAGTGATTCAAGTGCAAAGCAGTTGCTGAATACAGCCTTTTCAAGCTTATTGATTCTTGATGGAATATTTATCTTTGCAAGTCCCTGACAGTCTGCAAATGCCATTTCGCCCAAAGATTCTACGCTGTTCGGAAGATTTATTTCAGTAATCTTTCTGCAACCGTAAAATGCACGCACGCCAATACTCATAACTTTGTTAGGTATTTTGACATTACCGAGCGACATACAGTTCATAAATGCCTCATCGGGAATTATTCTGACGTTTTCGGGAATATTTATTGATTCAAGTGCAGTATTGTATGCAAAAGCCTGTTTACCGATAGTTGTGATAGTATCAGGAAGTTTGATTGATGTAACTTTTGAAAGTCCCGCAAGACCGTGTTCGCCGATTATGGTAACGGGCAAGCCGTCAATCTCAGCAGGTACTTCAACAGTACCCTCTGCGGTTGTGGAAGTTGCCATGATTTCAATGTGGTCACCACAGTCTTTGTACTGATATATGCCAGAAAATCTGACGTTTGATACAACCACATCAGCGGCAGAAGTACATATTTCAGGAATGACTGTTGTCATTGGCACTGCAAGGCACAAAGCAAGTGCAGATGCTAAAATTCTTTTGTAATTCATAAATAAAATCCTCCTCAATAGTTAAAAGTTTTTTCTGTGTATTCTGAATCAGCAGAATATTTGTAGCTGATTGTAAGCTGTTCATTTTCAATAGTTATTGCATACTCGCCTGATTCCATGATAACTTTTTCGCCTGCACTGTATGAAATATAGTCACCTTTCTTTACAAGCTGATAACCCTCGTCTAATTCAACAGTACCAATATAATCGTATCCGCTATACTGCACAGGTCCTCCGCCTAAATGGAGACGGTAAATATCAGCAACATTTTTGTTTCCGAAAGTATACTGATTTAACATGACAACATCTTTGCCGAACTGAAGTATAGCACTTTCACCATCAGTATGTGGCATACAATCATTCATATTGATATTATTTATGCTGACAGCTTTTCCTGACTGCGTTTTGCTTGTGCGGATAATATGCAGAAAACTTCCGCCCATACAGCTTAAAGGTTGAACATTTGAGAGTGTTATATTAAGTTTATCATCAGTTTCTGCAGAATTTATAAGACTGTGAGTTGCACCGATAATATTGTTATCAACCCACATATAAATGGAATACCTGTTCCAGATGGGAGAATCAGGATTATACAAAGCAGGCTTTTCTAAACCGTCAGATGATTCAGGAAATAAAAATTCAACCATTTCATCTGACATACATTCAGAAAGATATGCTCTCATTTCCACATCTGAGTTAACCCATGCACCTTCTTTTGAGTAGCACTTGATAGTTTCGTCATTCAGTTCAAAACCGTTCATTTCGGCAATAGAAAACAAGTCACAGCTTGCGTATGAAACATCAACGGAAGTTTCCCATGCTTTTTCTTTGAAAGTATCTGTAAAGTGATACTGCTCTTTAGGAATTGTAACCTGATTTATCTGTATTCCCTCATCAACAAAGCCGTTTATAAACTGACGGTCATAGTGGAAAACAAGATTGTTGTATTCATCTTTTTTGGTAGATACAGAAGTTACATAGTCATCACGGTATTTCTGATAGTATAGGTCGATTACAAGCACATTGTCTGCAAAAAATTCGTCATTGTAAGTCTCTTTCAGCGACATTTTAACTCCTGCATGAAATTTGCCGTCAAGATAAGTATCAAGTTCTTCGGAGTTTGTAATAACGGACGGCTTTGAATATGAGCTTTTTATTGCTTCATCGTTTATTGCATTCGTGAAGTCTGTTTTCATTGTCATTTCAACAGGCTGTTCAACTCTTTCCCATGTATAGTCACCGTCTGCCCATAAAGTTTTTGGTACTGCGACTTCTGCAATATAAGGCGGTAAAGGAAAACACCATGTCAAACCGTATGGAGTTGAATCGTAATATTTGATTACAAGTTTTTCGTCCTCATACTGAATTGACTCAAATTCATATCCTGCTGTACCTGACAGATAATTCAGCAGTAATATATTATTAGCGAAAAATTCGTCATCATAGCGTGCATACAAATCGTCAAGCACTTCCTGACAAGCAGCTTCTATAAATACACATCCTCCTACACGGTTTCCGTCATGTGTTATTACATTATAAGGAGATAAGTAATATTCAAGGTCCTCAACAGAGCGGATAATACAAGCACTTCCTGACGGTCTTGAATAGTGTACGCCGGGCGGTATCGACGTATCAACCTGCGTAAATCTGCTTTCGATTTTTACATCATTTTTACTTAAACCGCACCATTCGTCAACAAGTCTGCGTAATTCGATATAGTCAAAAACGTCAACTCTGCCGTCATTGTTGAGGTCAACAGTCGTAAGACCGAACTGTGAAGTATTAATAGTTCCTGTACCCATAAGATATTTCTGCATACATACGAGGTCGGCAATATTTATAGTCCAGTCAAGATTAACGTCCCCCGGAATAGGCGGGGCAAGAGCCTTTGCAGACATAAGTGGAACTGCTGAAAGTGCAGTTGTGATTCCGAGTGCAAGAGCAAGTAATTTCTTTTTCATAATAAATCCTCCCTGAAAATTTTTGTTTCTGTAATGTATAACGGAAAAAATTGCCTTATGTTAAGTATCCAATTCATCTGAGCTTGTAATAATCTGTGGTTCTGCAAATGAACTTTCAAACGGCTTTTCGACTTCTTCCCAAATAACATCACCGTCTGCCCAAAGGTCTTTTGACATTGCAACTTCTGCAATATAAGGCGGTAAAGGCTGATACCACATTACATCAGGTTCAGTATCGTAATATTTTATTACAAGTGTGGAGTCTTCATACTGAACTGATTCAAATTCATAGCTGATTGTACCTCTCAAATAATTCAGTAACAGAACATTATCTCTGAAAAAATCCTTATCATAGCGTGAAAGGAAGTCGTCAATTATTTCCTGAGATGCAACTTCAACAGTTACACATTCACCTGTAGTAAGCATTACATAGTATGGGTGAAAATAATTCTCAAGTTCGCTGACCGATGTAATAACAGCTTCGGAATCAAAAGGCTGTTTTCCATATTGTAAACCTACAGGAATTGATATATCAACTTGTGTAAATCTGTATTCAAGTTTACTGTCAGATGATTCAATTATTTTTCGCATTTCAATATAGTCAAAAACGTCTATTTTTCCATCATCATTTACATCTGCACTGTAAATTCCATAAACCCAGTCAAGTTCGCCCATACCGAGAAGATAACGCTGTAAACATACAAGGTCAGCTATATTTACAGTCCAGTCGGAATTGACATCACCTGGCATAGGCGGGTCAAGAGCCTTTGCAGACATAAGCGGAACTGCTGAAAATGCAGTTGTAATTCCGAGTGCAAGTGCAAGTAATTTCTTTTTCATGATAAATCCCTCTGAGAACAATTTTAACCTCTGTAATGTATAACGGAAAAAATTACCTTATGTGCGGAAAATATTATTAACTTTTTGTAAACGTTTTGTTAATTAAAAATGACTGCTGTTTTCAGCAGTCATGGGCAATTATTTTAAGTCATTCAGGAGCTTTTTTCTGTAAAGAAGTGCAGACTGTTCCTGTTTATTATCGCCGAACTCATAGTAGACTTTATCTTTCAGCGTATCGGGAAGATACTGCTGTTTTACATAGTGATTCGGATAGTTGTGCGGATATAAGTAATTCTGTCCTGTTATTTCAGCACCTTTACCGTCAAAATGGCAGTTCTGCAAATGACGTGGAAAATCAAGTGCATCACAGCTTTTTATGTCCTCTATAGCTGAGTTTATGGCAGTATACACACTGTTTGACTTCGGTGCGGTTGCAAGAAGTATTATTGCTTCTGCTATGGGAAGTCTTGCTTCGGGAAGTCCGAGCTGTAATGCCGAATCAACACACGCCTTTGTTACATCAATCGCCTGAGGATAAGCAAGTCCGACATCTTCGGCGGCTATGCAGAGAAGTCGGCGGCAAAGTGAAATTATATCACCTGCTTCAATGAGACGTGCGGCATAATGGAGTGCGGCATTTTCGTCTGAACCTCTTATTGACTTATGAAGAGCCGAAAGAATATCAAAATGCTGGTCGCCGTCACGGTCATAACGCATATTACTCCTCTGTACAAGCATTTCAAGTGATTCTTCCGTAACAATAACTCTGCCGTCCGAAATTTCTCCGCACAGTACGCATAATTCAACGGTATTCATGGCTTTACGCACGTCACCGCCGCAGCCGTATGCAATTGAACGGCATATATCGTCCGTGAATATAACTTCATTCCCCGATTCTTCGGACAATATTCTGAGTCCTCGCTTTATTGCAGGTATAAGCTGTTCAGCGGTCACGGGCTTGAACTCAAATACTGTGCTTCTGCTGATTATTGCGTTATATACCGAAAAATACGGATTTTCCGTAGTAGATGCGATAAGCGTTATATCGCCGTTTTCTATGTATTCCAAAAGACTTTGCTGCTGTTTTTTATTGAGATACTGTATTTCATCAAGATAAAGAAGTATGCCGTTTTCAGCTCCGAAAGTACCGATTTCTGCGACTATCTCTTTTATGTCGGCTACAGATGCACTTGTGCCATTCAGCTTATGCAAGGTCATATTGCAGTTTTCGGCGATAATTCTTGCAACAGTAGTCTTTCCGATACCCGATGAACCATAGAAAATCATATTCGGGACTGCTCCGCTTTCAATTATTTTCCGCAGAGGCTTATTTCTGCCTAAAATATGCTCCTGTCCTACAACGTCATCAAGAGTTTTCGGGCGGATTCTGTCTGCTAATGGTGTGGGCATTGATTTTTACTCCTTTAATCATATTTTCTTTTTTCAATCTGGTGAATAATATAATTGAAATAATTATAAATCCTATTCCACCAATTAGTCCTAATAAATCCGGACCAATAAACATATTTGAATTTTTGCTCATAAATAATTCAGATGGTCTGTATTTGTCAATACCATTTAAAGAAGTATGAAAAATTACTGAACACCATACGGATTTTGTTTTGTAAAAAAGATATGACGATATAGTTCCAATTATTGTACAGAAAATAATCATTGCAATGATTCCGATTGTTATGTTTTCATTGCCATAATTATATCCCGTAGCAATTATGGGAGCGTGCCAGAGTCCCCATATAATGCCGTTTAGGATTACTGAAATCTGTATAGAAAACCTTTTGTTCAGTCGTGGTAACAGGTATGCTCTCCATGCCAGTTCTTCACCCAAACATGATATAAGTCCGGCTATTGGATTAAGAATTATTGCTAGAGGTATCATAAAAGTTAGTTTGGATATATATTCACTTTCATTTTCTATTTCCATTGCTTTGGCATATTCTGAACCTATCATATTAAAATCATTAGGAAAAATAATGAAGTATATTAATGCTCCGAAAAATGCGATAAAAGGTGTCAGGAAATATGCGGACAAGTACCATTTTATATTGCCTTTAAAGTACGGTTTTAAATATAAGTCACTGAAACTCTCTTTGCAAATTACCTTTGTCAACAAAACACTTACAGCAGGTGACAACATAAGAAATGTCAGAAAATATGTACTTTTGTTAAGATAATATAATCCGCTGAAAATCAATAAGA
>JAIDNR010000048.1 GCA_029063695.1 Ruminococcus sp. | reverse complement strand
GGATGTACCACAATGATGATTTTAAATTGAAGGTAGTGGAGCTAATTGCATTTATCCTTACGCAGGAAATAAAAATTATCGTTCGTCATGACCGCTGGCTTTACTTCTACAATGGTAAGATTTATGAGCAATGTCCCTCAAAGGACGTATTACTTGTGAAAATCCGTGAACTTTGTGAAAATGCTGGACTGGTCTGGTCAAATTTCAGATGCGATTGCTATACGCCTGCACAAGTTTATGATAATGTCAAGCAGTTAGCTCCCGAGCTTGATTACCCTTTGGATATCAGCAGTTATATTGTGATGAATAACGGCATTCTGAACATTTCCACCAATCTTCTGGAACCTTTTCTTCCAGGACGTTTTATAACTAATATGATAGTTGTGGACTGGAATCCCGATGCAGATTCATGTCCTGTTTTTAACAGCATTATCCATACATATACACAAGGAGACAACATTCTTGCTGAGCGTATTCTTGAGGCTCTGGGAGTATGTCTGACCAATGATGCAGTGAAAAAGTACATCTGTTTTCTTGGTATTACAAATTCAGGCAAAAGCTTTCTTCTGAGCCTGCTCCTCAGTCTGCTGAATGACCAGTCTGTTGCAATCATGCAGCCAAATGATTTTGACCAGCGTTTCGCCGCAAGCATGGTTTACGGAAAATCAGTCTGTGCGTGTATGGATATGGACGCCGCTCCGCTGAATACAAAAGCTACGGCATTCTTAAAAAGTGCATCTGGCTTTGATATCATGGGTGCGGAATTCAAGCGTGAAAATGGACTTGTCATGTTCCGCAGCAGAGTACATGTTATTCTCTGCTCCAACTTTGATGTCGTTCCTGAGATTCCTGATGCAGCTATGGACAACCGCAAGCTCGTTATTCCTTTCCAATATAGACTTACCGATGATGTTGTGCCTTTTGAAACACTGATGAATAGTCTGGAAGTGGAAAAGCCGGCAATAGTCAATAAGCTTGTCAAAGCGTTTCTCCGCCTCAGAGCAAACAATTATGAGTTCAGCGGTACCGATTCATGGTATAACAGCTATGTTCCGCCAAAGCCTGTTTCATTCAGTGCTGAGGATTCCGTTGATATGTTTCTCAAAGATCAATACTATATCACCAATGATCCGGGTATGTATGAATTTACCGATGATATGTTTGAGCATTATCAGGTGTATTCTGCGGAGCATGAGGGAATGCACCGTTTTTCCGGTTATGATGCTTTTTCAAAAACACTTAAAACGATACCCTATATCGAATGGCAAAGAATGCGCAAAAATAATCACAGTAATCCGCAAAGCTGTTATAGCGGTCTGGTATACAAAAAGCCTTCTCCTATTCTGGATGAAATGTAATTTCTGCTGAATATAACAAAATGTCCCTGAGGTGTGAACTCTCAGGGACTGATTTTTATTTAGTTTTTCACTGATTAAGTATCTTCTGAATATCATCATCAAAGGTACAGCTGGTAATGATAATGATTTTTTGCTTATGGTCGATAGCAAATGTGAAATACATCCTGTAGTCTGTTCTGTCCTGAAAACATAAATTCACTTCATGACTGTAAGACTGTACTTTTTCTGGGTTAGCAGGATTTTTTATATATTCAGAAAAAATATTAACAATCATATGCATAGCCGTTTCACTTTTTTGAAGCAGTTTGCTGCATGATTCATCCCTGCTTAATGCACTCAGAAAGTCATGTCTGACATATTTGTCTTTATAGCGTATATCATATTCCCAGTAAATACCATTATTCAGCTGATACTGACATATTCTTGCAAATAAGTCTTTTTGTTCGGCTGTACATTCTGTATACATGGCATTCATCAATCCAATTTGCGTATATGTCTCTTTCATCATGCATCTGCTCCACAGATCAAATTTAAGAAGTTTATCTTTCAGTTCAATAAATTCCTCACTCTCGGAGCAAATGCCAACAATAAATCTCAGAATTCTGTCAGCTTCACGGATTTCATCCATCGTTTGATACTGTAATACAGCTTCTTCCGCATCAAGCATAAGCTTTTCAATTTCCTGCCTGTATCTCACAACGTCAGGCGATTGATACATCAATATCAGTCTGTCCTGAAGATGCTTTATCAGAATCATATTCGGCAGTGCCTCAAAATCGCTGTTTGACTTTACGGCGGCAGTAAGCGTTTTCAGCGGATTTCTGTAATATTTGCATTTGTTATCGATTGATTCGCCTTTCAGGAATATATACAACAGCTCTCTGAATACGATGCACCATTTATCTATGGAATATAGATTGCTTTCATAATCCTTCGGAGCATTTTCTCTTTCTTCCGTGAGCAGATATTTATACCATATATCAGCTATTTTCTGCGTATACTTCAATGCGAATTTGTATGCCGGTTCGTAAAGTTCCATAACATCGTCTATATCAGGAGCTTCTTTTAGAAGGATCAGACTCCATACAGCCTTTTTCTCTTCATTCTGCACAAAATTCTCGATGCTTTCCTTGCTTATTTGGATATACTTTGCAAATTCAGAAAATGTCACATATTTATTGTAGAAGTTATTGTGAACAAATTGATTTCTGATATTCTCACTCGGCGCAGCATTTTTGAAATATTTATCCAGACATTTCTGCTTTAAAACATCTTTTACATTGGAGTTATTGGCAATGTTGCTTTCATCATTAACAGTTTCATTCTGATCAGAATCAAATCTGCGGAGTTTGTGATAATCTCTGATTTCAGCGATATATTTTGTTCTGAAAAGCATGACATAAAATCGTTCAAGAAGACTGCTATTAGTTTTGCTCGTTTCTATGGATGGAGTATATGCTTCCACAGGAATATTTCTGATATTTTTAAATGTTGTTCTGATAGAATCCTCTTTACTGATACCGCCATTTTCATTATTATTCGGGTTCTCCAGTATAGCATCATATTGTGTTGACGTAATAAGCTTTTTCCAGTTATTATGGAGTTTATTGATTTCACATTCGATTTCTGAGGCATATTCCACATATTTTCTGACCAGGTTCAGAACACGGTCGAACTCCGCCTTATAAAGCGAGCATTCGGAATATTCGCTTCCGACGTAGGCAAGGGACGGTTCAGTCATAATATCAATCAGCGGAATTTGGTATTCGGGAAGTTCGTTATCCTCATAGCGATATGTTTCAAGATAGCATTTTGACATATCCTTCTTTGTACCGAATTTTTCTGCAATACATATCACTTTCAAAATTTTCAGCTTCTCGAATTTCACTTCAACAGGATCGTCATTATGAAGCTCGATATCAAAAGCAAGCTTATTTTTCAGTCTGGAGATAATATCGCTGCCATTCTTTTTCAGATAATTCAGCGCATCAAATTCCGCTTTTTCATCGTCAGAGTTATACTTAGAGATATAAAAAGCTTCATATATGGACTTCGCCAGCTCTGCTAAGGAGAATCTACGCTTTGGTTTTTCTTTCAGAGCATCTTCGAGCTTTTCGTCCAGATTATACCAATATGGTGATTTGTGATAGTTCGATCTGTTGTTTTCAAATTCTTTCATTTGTGTTTCTCCTCTGGAAAGTATATAAA
>JAIDNR010000047.1 GCA_029063695.1 Ruminococcus sp. | reverse complement strand
TTTGGTATAAGAGACAGAGGTATTACCCATACATTTTTTCTTTTTCAGAAAGCTAATCAATCAATCCATACTTGATTTTAATTCTGTCAAGTTTTTCGAGCATAGGTAAAGCTCCGAACCATAAAAACAACACAGTAGCAGAGGCGTGAATCAAATCCATAGGAAAACCCGTCAGGTAGTATGTCATAATAATTTTAATATTGAGTGTTTCGTTTCCCCATATAAGAGCTGATGCAGGATTCATAATTCCGCCATAAATCAGTATTACCGATAATGCACCGAAAATACACATGGAAATTCTTGTACGGCGTATCAGTCCTTTTTTAAATAAGATTCCTGCAATAAATCCAATAATTCCCATAGAGAACATCTGAAACGGAGTCCACGGACCTTGCGAAAATAAAATATTTGAAGCAAGCATAGTGACAGCTCCCACAAGAAAACCCGTTTCACAACCAAATGCGATACCCGAAATAATTACAACCGCCGCAATAGGTTTGAATTGCGGGAGCATAAAAAATACTGCACGTCCTGCTATTCCTATTGCACATAATACGGCAGTAATTACAAGTTCATGAGCCTGCGGTTTACGTCCCTCAAATATCATAAAAAAAGGTATCATACATTCGATAAGTACCACAAGGGAAATAATGTAATACTGACGTATTCCTATATAGTATATACCTATATACAGTGTAAGCGGAACAAGCAGTAAAATCAGCATACTTGCCGTAATTGTCCGCTTACTCAGGCAACGTTTTTCTCTTGGGGTCTGTATTTTCAAAGACGGTTCGGATTTTCTGTATACTGACAATGCAAGTATAAATAATTCAACTATCATGATTACATAAATCTTCAATTGTTTTTTGCCCGAATCAGTTATGCCCGATGAGTTTACGCTTTTTGATAAATCAGTAATTTTGGTTGCATAAGTAAATATTAAAAATGCAAAAAAACCTGATACAACGGCAATGATTTTACGCCATAGCGGAAGTTTCTTTGATTTTTCTGAGACTTCTTTTTTCTGCATCTCAATAAGTTCAGGAATCTGTATATTATTAGGCTTTTCAGATGATTTTCCTGTGCATGAAAAAATTACATCATCAACAGTAATCGCATTAGAAATAATTCCTCTTGCCATACGGTTTGCGGAAGTGGTGTAAAAACTATTTCCGCTGAAAAAATCCTGCGGTATACCTTCTGTAACAACATTTCCGTCAAAAAACATTGCACATCGCTGGGCATATTCCGCACAAAATTCAATATCATGACTTACCATGATAATCGTTATTTTTCTTTCCAGCAGATTATTGAGAATACCGCCGAACATCTGTTTAAATTCTGCGTCAAATCCCTTTGTCGGCTCATCAAGCAACAGAATATCGGTATCAAGCATAAGTAGTTTTGAAAGTCCTGCCCTCTGCTGTTCACCGCCCGATAAATCATAAGGGTGACGGTCAAGGAGATTTTCAAGCTGACAAAGTGCCGTCACATAGGCAATTTTATTATTCCTTATTTCTTTTGGAATATCTTTTAACATTTCCTGTAAATCTTCACGAACTGTATTTTTTACAAATAGTGCTTGTGGATTCTGTGGAAGTATAGAAATTCTGCCGTTTATTTTTATTTCGCCACGATAAGCCTTGTTAAGTCCGCTGAGAAGTTTAAGAGTAGTTGTTTTGCCTGCTCCGTTACCGCCCATTATTGCAATAAATTCTCCTTTATATACTGTCAGATTAAGTCCACGAACTACATCAGTACCATTCTTTTCATATTTGAACCATACATCTGATACGTTAACAGCAATTTCACCTGATTTTGCAGGAACTTTTTTAATCGGAACTTGTTTCAGGCAATTATATTCTGCGTATTCAACAAGCCACTTTCTTCCGTCCGAAACCGTCACGGGACATTCGGAATCCGACTTGACAGCACTCCATATTCTCATCGGAGCAGGCATTGCAAGAAACATCTTATTTCCTGACTTTTTCAGTAATTTACCTACTTCTTTCGTATTTCCGTCACATATGATATTTCCGTTCTCCATTACTGCAACACGGTTTGCAAGCGGAAATGATTCCTCTAAACGATGTTCAGTTAAAATAATTGTTGTACCGAGTTCACTGTTGATTTTTTTGAGTACTGCTAAAAAATCTTCTGCAGAAATAGGCTCAAGCTGACTTGTAGGATCGTCTAGTATAAGTAAATAGGGTTGCATTGTCATAATCTAAGCAAGATTAAGCAGATGCTTCTGAACTCCCGAAAGT
>JAIDNR010000046.1 GCA_029063695.1 Ruminococcus sp. | reverse complement strand
AATTTCAAGCAAAGCTATATCATCTTCTTTGAATGATTTGTTAATTAATTTATGATAAATGACCTTTGTATCCTCATTAACTGAAATAAAAAATTGTAGCATTCCCTCTTTTGGAAGTTTTTCATTTTCGGGAATTTCACTTAGATTGAACTGTGCAAGCAGCTGCATTTCATTGCCCTCACTGTCAACGGGATAAGGGAGAGTCAAATCCCAGTATGGCAGACCGCCGAATTTGCTTTCAAATAAAGACGGATTTTTTTCGGTATTCAGATTAATTAAAATACCCTCTTTTTCAGTTTTTTTCTTTATTGCATTAACAAGCCGTTCAACATCGTTTTCAGGTGGAAGGTCAGGTATTCTGAAAAGGATTCGTGACGTAGGCTTAATATTCAGTTCCTCTTGTCTTTCACTGCGCAGTCCTGCTATGAGCATAAAAACTCCCAGAGCCATAAACATGACAAATACTCCAACAGTTCCGAAAAAATCTACTTTCGGAGTAACATTGTAATCGCTTATAAGCCACATAAGAAGCGACATTCCGCACGATGTGAGAGTAACTCCGACTGCATAAAGCATTGTTCCACCAAAAGAAATCGGATTTTTTGTCAATCCGTGATGAATCATACTGATACCTATTATTACTCCTGCAACTGCCGTCGGAACAGGTGTTGAATCTTCCAGCCAGTTCAGTGATGTATAATCAATATAATACAGCAGTCCTATTATCAGAAATATCAGCCAAAAGATAGCCAGTCCTGCTCCGACGATTACATTTAAAATCCTGCTGATTAACTGACATCTTTTTTTGAATTTAATTTCTCTTTTATACGGCTCCCAGTTATCCATACGCATAACTGTCTCGTCCACTCTTGTAAATGTGATTTCCCCCGATAGTACATCGACAAGAAAATCATACACATCATAACAGCTTTTTATATTCTGCTCAAAATTCTGCCCGTCTATGTGCATTCTTACACAATACATTTTTCCTTTCTCGTACACGATAATATTTCTGTCGGGAATTTCAATCACACCGTTTTTGTAATCGTACTTCATATCATATCCATTTTTATGGAGTTTTTCAGCAAGCTTATTCAATTTCCTTCACCTCGTCAAAAAGTATTTGCAGATTGTCATTAATCAGTATATTCTTATGCCAATGACCTGCAAACCATTTTTTAAATTCAAATTTTTCACTGTAAAGCTATTCAAAATAGCCTGTAAGTTCGTTGTCATGTTCATTGGGAACATGTCCGAGACGATGTATCGCCGACTGCGGAATTGTATGAGTAATAACGTAGTCAACGGAATAATTGCATTTTTCGAGGTTATCCCCTGCTGTCCTGTATTCCTCATTCGTCGGCAGTTCAGCTTTCCACCAGCTTATACCCTCACGTCTCATAGCCTTATCAATTGAATAAGCACCGCTCATTGTGAAGAATTTCTTTCTCTCAATTTCAAACACCTGACCACGCATAAGGTGATAGATATTGTCTGCTATTTTATGTACATTTCCGCCGTTCCAATGTTCAACCGGATAAGTATAAAGCAGGTCGAAATCCTCATGATTGCCGTCAACGAACAGAACATTGAACGGCTGAGATTTAAGTATCTGCAAAAAATATTTGTGATACTTGTCATTCCACACAAGACCGAAGTCACCGCAGACAATGACATTACTGCCCGTCTTTACTCCCTCTCCGTAAATTCTACGCATAAAATCGTGATATTCTCCGTGAACGTCCCCTGTAACATATATCATAAAAACACTCCCTCAATTAAAAAAATAACACTCATCGGAAACTCAGGCTTTAATGCCTCGCTCCTCGTCATCTACCGATGAGAGTGGGATTCCTCTGAATGCTATTTTTACAGTAACTGTCAACTACAGGATTTTCAGTCCCCAGCACAAAACCTATGGTACTGGGATATCATACAGGTGCTGAAATAATTGTATCACAATTATATCAATCTGTCAAGAGTTTTTACTGAATTATCACGGAAATCAATTTTCATTAAGAATCCTCAAAATCATGTTATGATCCAGTAAGCATTCAAACATAAAATGAGAAA
>JAIDNR010000457.1 GCA_029063695.1 Ruminococcus sp. | reverse complement strand
GTATAGGTACAGTCACGTAAAAGAGTTCCTCCTACTCTATAAGTTATAATATTATTATATGTTCCCTGATATTCTATTGTCTTAACAACAAATATAGACTGGATCATTTGTCCCAAAAATTCTTTTCTCTTCAAACTAATTCCTCCCTTTTTAGCTATAAAATTATTTTTTGATACTCTCTTAATCTCCGCATCACAAACAAGTAAAGCAGATGAAAAATTCCAAAAAAATCTCATATATTTCTACGGTTCAAAGGTGTTATACTTTTGATATAACAACACGACATCAATTTGATGCAGAAATGTTATCCACTACATTATATCACAAAAGCGTAGAAATGTAAAGTATCTTGAAAATTAAATAAAGGAGGATTTGATTATGTCAAAATTATTTTTTCAGAGTTCACCCTTAATGAAACCTAATTCTGCAACAACTAAAACAAATGCTGTCTGTTTGAAAGGAAAGGAGTTGAAAACTTTCATCCATAAAATGGCTGATCTGATTATTGCAAATGGTCTGCTCGTTGCTTACAACAATCAGGCTTACAGTTTTGACGGAGCAATTTACAGACTATTAAATGAATTCGCTTTTAACCAGTGGATTTTTCATGAAGCTTTAAAGAAAGAAGTATTACTGTCGATGCCAGATTGCCAATCTGTTATCCAGGCTGCACTGCTCCGCTGCCCTGTGTTTACAGGACAAGCAAACAGTGAAGATTACACAGTATTCAGAAATTGCAGTGTTTCCAATTTTGACGGTCATATTATACAATATCCGCCAAACTATTTCGCAACGATTTGCATTGAAGCAAATTACCTACAGGATGATGTACTTTATCACCCGATAACAGATACCTTTCTCAATACGATCTGCGGAGATGATACCGAGCTTATCACTCGGCATTGGGAATTCTGGGGGTATGTTCTCTCATCAGATGCACGTGCCAAGGTCATTCCATTTCTTTACGGTTCAACGGGCAACAATGGTAAATCCACAGAACTTGCAATGATAAAAGCACTTCTATCAGAGGGCAGTGTGGACAATATGCCGATGCGTACTTTCTTATCTGAATTTGGTAAAAATCGCTTGCGTAACCTGAGAATGGAAATTTCTGCTGATGAAGGAGAGATCAATTTAAAGTCCAGAGATATTGGCTACCTGAAATCTTTTTCAGGTCATGATGATATGACTGCAAATGTAAAGTTCAAAGATTTTGTAACATTCAAAAGCACCTGCAAAATCGTCATTGCAAGCAATAATAATATCGGTGTAGCATACTCGGCGGTTGATCCAGCTTTTACAAGAAGACTTCTGACAATACCGTACCCTGTTTGTATTCCAAAAGAGCAGCAGGATCCATATATTATGTCTAAGCTTCTTAAGGAAAAAGATGCTATTGTTACAGAGGCATTTCGCCATTATCTAAAACTCAGATCAAGAAATTATACATTCACGGGCTGCGGAGCATACGAAGTCCAGTCATCCATATACATGGCACCCATTAATCCCGAATATGATGCAATACGCAATTTCAGCAGCAGCTTTTGTGATTTTTCGGATGCGGAATCATTTACCAGTACACAGGATTTATATCATTTATTTAACTCTGTGTATACAGGAACCTTCAAAGACAGCACAGGCTTTTCTCAGGCATTTCATTTGCTCAACAAAGATAGGCTAAAGAAATACAGAAGTCGTTGTAATGATCTAAATATCCGTGGTTTTTGCGGTGTAAAAATAAAAACACATAATTAATAAACTGAAATAACAGCTTCAAAAAGTTGTTATCATAAAATAATTAACAAAGGAGAATATGATTATGATCGATGTAAAAAACGCAAAGGGCGACCTCACAAGAAAAGAACGTGATTTCATTAAAGGCACGGAAGAGAGAGGTTTTTCTGGTAAACTTGTGAGAAAATATACTCATGTAACAAGGTTTAAGCTTATAAAGTCTGGAATAACGTTCGAGTATGACATTATAGGATATTCCAGACTTAGCGTGAAAAAATGGTTAGAGAATCTTGAGGAACGTTTTCAAATGTTAAAAGATTCGATGATCTGTGAGGAAGAAATCAAAACAATTAGGAAAAAAATGGAGGCATTGCAAAATGGAGAATAAGCCTCAAAAAATAAAGGTTCAACTTTGCCCCGCTGACATGACTCTTGATGATGCAATTGCATCATCAAGAGAACTTACCGAAAATATTAAGAATCCCATGCTTGCATCGATGTGCTTTACCATAGGATATACTATTGGTGATTCCAAGGAATATCTTGCATCTATTATCAATGGAAAAGATGTGTACAAGCTTAAAGATGGTGAATCCATCTGCATTTTTGCACCGACTGGTTCTGGTAAAACCAAAGCCATAGAACAGATTGCCTTGAATATGTCAAAAGGTGAAAAAGTTATTATATTGACAAATCGCAGACCTTGCAAGGTACAGCTTACAAAAGATTTATGCAAAAGCTTTGACTGGAAAAACATTCCCGATGAACTGATAGATAAAATTAAATTTAATAATAATATCGAAATCATGACCTATCAGGACTTTGTCAGACATAAACACCGCTATCATGGGAAAAAGATGATTCTTATTTGCGATGAATGTCATTGCTTTGCCGAAGACTCCACCTTTACAGTTTACCCACAGCAGATGCTCAATTTTCTGCACGGCAATCTTTATAATACAAAGCGTATCTATATAACAGCTACGCCAGATGACGTTCTGCCTGCTATCTGGAATATTGAATCGCTGCCTGATGCAGAACTTTATCCCCTTACAAAAGATAATCTCAGGGAAGTGATTTTAAAGAATCCAGCGAAAAGCGAAACAAGAATCAGGCATATTTATCTCATGAAAACAAACTGGGATTACTTAACTTTTAGGACATACCATCCTGCTAATAGAGATATTCTAATTAAGTACATTAACGATAACTGCGAAAATGGAAAGAAATCACTTATATTTATCAACGATATAGACAGCGGAGCTGAATTGCAGGAACAACTTAACGGAAGTCAGCATATTTATTCTGATGATGATAAACGCTCGGAACTGCATGAAATCGCCATAAACGAAAAATTCAGCTCCGACTCCCTGATTACAACGAAAGTTGCGGAAAACGGTCTTTCGCTTCATGATGAGAAATTATCTATGATAGCTGCCGAAACTTACGATATTACCGTTTTGCAGCAGGTTATCGGGAGAGCGAGAGTAAATCGCAGGAATCCCCGTGAAATCACTGTTCTTATCCCCGACTACTCTCTTAGTCAGCTTGGAAGCATCAAGGGTAAACTTTATATGCAGCTTTCTGATTTTATGAAAGCTGCTGAAAATCCAGATTTTGCTATGCAGTATCTTCCGCAGCCGAACCCTTATATTTATTATGATGCAGTTTTGAAACGTCCTGTAGTAAACGATACAGGTATCAAGACTATCAAGCATCAGCTTGATTATATCACCAATATTATTGAGGAAGAGAATATTTATCCACACACTTTTATCCGCAGAATTCTTTCGATTTATGACAAGGACATCCTGAATATCGAAAGTCTTTCTATCAGCTATAACGTCAAAACTGAGTGCATCAAACGTATAAATGAAGCATGGGAGACGTATAAAATTAGCGAAAGAAATGATGAGGCTGTAAAGACACTGAAAGAATCTCTGAAGGCAGCTTGCAATGAAACGAAAGCCTATCCAAAGGAGTTTAAATCCAACATTCAGCTTGATACTGTTAATGAGATACTGCGGTTTGCAGGAATCCATGAAAAAGTTTACAAAAGTACAGTATACGATATCATGAAAGACTCTCCCACATCCTGTGAGACTTCAAATTAATAATTATATATTATATACATAAGGAGGAACTATTATGGCGATTAATACAAAGAAAAAATCAAAACGCATCCCGTTACAGAAAGAGATATGGTGCAAAGTACGCTATTGGCAGAACATCAATGATGTCAGTGATAAAGACCTTGCGGAATACCTCGGATGCAGCGAACGCACACTGCACAATTATGATACGGATCCAAGTCCTGTTACACTCAAAACAGTCGATACATTCTTATATGTAATTGACATGACGTTCTCAGAGTTTATGTCAGTTGCATAAAAAGCGAGTAAGGACAGGCTATGCCATAAGGTATAGCCTGCTATATAATAAAGGAGGCAATCAGATATGAAAAAGAATTTTAAAATCACACAGACAACCAGTGGAAACTACATAACCTGGGTTTCACAGGGCTGCGGCAATCACCGCAGAAAGGCGAAGATTACGGGCGGCACTCCCGAAGAAGTCATTATAAAAGCGACAAAGTGGCTTAAGAATATCGAAGAGGAACATGTGCCGTATACGGTCAGAGAAGCTATGCTGCAATTTATCGAAAGCAGGAGCAGGGTTCTTGAACCGACAACACTATGCAACTACAATGAGATCGTCCGCAACAAGCTGCAATATATCATGGATATCAAGATGGAGGAGCTTACTTCAAGAGATATTCAGACTGCTATCAATACAGACGCACAGAGGCTCAGCCATAAGTCCATCAAGAATGCTTATGGATTTCTGAAAGCGGTTCTAAAGGCAAACGACATAGATATTAAGCTCGGCAGTATTCGTCTGCCCAAGAAGGAAATCAAAGAACGCAAACTTCCCACAGCCGATATTATTTATGCCATCGTAAAAGGCACGGACAGCGAATTGCCAGTTCTGCTTGCGATGTGGTCGTCGCTTCGTATCGGGGAAGTTGCGGGGCTGCAATTCCGTGATGTAGATCCAGTGAAAATGCATTTGTATGTTCGCCGTGAAATCGTCAAAACAGATGATGGCTGGATTGAAACGAATCACTGTAAAACCATCAAAAGCACCCGCTATGTGAATCTGCCTGCGTATATTTATCAGCTGATCCAGTCTGTTCCGCACAACAAGGAAACTGACCGAATCATCAATGTAACGCCCAATACCATCCGCAAGCGTTTCAAGAAGCTGCTGCGTAGTCATAATATTGAAGACATCCGCTTTCATGACTGCCGACACATTTTCGCAAGTACAGCCGCTATGCTGAATGTTCCCGAAAAATATGCAATGGAAATGGGTGGCTGGAGTACGCCTGATGTCTATAAGAATGTATACCAAGAAACCTTTGATAGCGAACGTACCAAGGCTGACAACGTTATCGATGAATACTTCAACGGCATTATTGGCAAACATCAGTAATTTTCTACTGACAAGATAAGGAGTCTGTGCAAAACAGGCTTCTTATTTTTTGTCTTATTGCAATTCCGATTTCTCTATGTAATGGAAAATACAGTTGGCATTTTCAGTTGGCACTTTTACGAAAAAGTTGGCATTTTTCTGAAAAATTCTTCTTTTAGTAGAAACAATGAAACAAAGAAAAAGGCTTGAATACGTCATTTTCACGCATTCAAGCCAATCCGTTATGGTCGAGGTGACAGGATTCGAACCTGCGGCCCCTACGTCCCGAACGTAGTACTCTACCAAACTGAGCCACACCTCGATAACATAAATTATTATACATCAAAAAAATACATTTGTCAATAGAAAAAATATATTTTATATATTTAACTTGAAATTATAAAAAAACTATTGACAAATCTTGAAAATTATATTATAATGTTACAGTAAAGACTTTAAT
>JAIDNR010000456.1 GCA_029063695.1 Ruminococcus sp. | reverse complement strand
TACTATGAACGTTCCGAAAGGTGCAATTTATGGATTTGTTGGCAAAAACGGTGCAGGAAAAACAACTCTTATCCGTCTCATAAGCGGATTACAGCCTGTCACATCTGGTGATTTTACTCTTTATGGCAAAAAGAATACCGACAGTAATATTGGTAAATCACGCAGAAGAATGGGTGCTGTAGTAGAAACACCGTCAATCTATCTGAATATGACCGCCATGGACAACCTAAAAGCACAGTACAGGATTTTAGGTCTGCCCGATTTCAAGGATATTCCCGACCTGCTGAAACTTGTAGGACTGGAAAACACGGGTAAGAAAAAGGCAAAGAATTTCTCTCTGGGTATGCGTCAGCGTCTCGGAATTGCAATTGCTCTTGCAGGAAATCCCGATTTTCTGATACTTGACGAACCAGTCAACGGACTCGACCCGCAGGGTATTATTGAAATGCGTGAACTCATTCTCAGGCTCAACAGAGAACGTCAGATAACGGTGCTTATTTCAAGTCACATTCTTGATGAGCTTTCACGCCTTGCAACTCATTATGGCTTTATTGACGGCGGACGTATGGTGAAGGAGATAAGTGCAGAGGAGCTTGAAAAATCATGCCGAAAGTGTATGCGTGCCACTGTTTCTGATACAAAAATGCTTATCAGGGTACTTGATAAATCGGGGCTTGAATATAGCGTTATTGACGAAAAGACCGCCGATATTTACGGTGAAATAAATATCACAAAACTTGTCAATGCACTTTCAGCCGAAAAATGCGAATTAATTAACATAACAGAACATGATGAAAGTCTGGAAAGCTATTTCATCAATCTCGTGGGAGGTGCAAAGAAATGAGCAGACTTATTAAAGCTAATTTTTCAAGACTTTTCGGGAATGCACAATTCCGCATTCTGACAATGCTTCTTTTTGGTATAGGCTGTCTGTCTGCCGTTTCAAAGCGATTTGAATTGCAGGCTTATATGGAAATGTTCGGCATTACAAAAGAGGATATTCCTACTGTCACAACACAACTTCTGCCGGAATTTCTTATGTTTCAGGGCGGATTTATCGTCATGTTCGCACTTGCGTTATTTATCGGACAGTTCGTTGGAACAGAGTATTCAGACCATACAATCCGCAACAAGCTTATTGTCGGTCACTCGAAAAAAGCTGTCTATATTGCAAATCTTCTTGTATGTTCAACCGCAGGAATAATCATGCACTTGACATATATCATATCCGATTACATTTTTGCAAGTATTCTGATAACAAGTTATCACTTCTGGACAGCCGGAAAACTTATTCTCATGCTGACCACTACACTTTTCACTACCATTGCTTTCACCTCAATGAGTGTATTGTTTTCTATGTGTAATCAAAGCAAGGCAAGCGGTTCAGTTTATATCCTTGTAATGGCGGTGACAACTGCCCTTCTTTCCGTCGGCATACTCGATGCACTCCATGCAGGAAACTATTTGAATGCGTTCCATAAAGGAATATACATCCTGCTTGACAATATGCTCCCAACAGGACAGTATTATCATTTCATGCGAATGGACGATACATCGACAGGTATTGCATTTGCAGGCGAAATAACAGAAGAAACAGTAAAGCTTATTAAACATATCGGTTATTCGGTTATTGTCGTCATTTTATCAACAGGAATCGGCACAGCGATATTCAATCGCAAGAATGTAAAGTAGGAGGCAGTTATGAGCAGACTTATCAAAGCTAATTTTTCAAGACTTTTCAAAAGTATATTTTTCAGAGTATGCCTGATTTTCTCCGCAGGACTTGGCATATTCCTTGATATTATGCGTTATATCGATATTCAGAGAAATCAGGAAATTTATGATGAATTGGGAATTGAATACAAATCAGCAGATGGTTTCGTCTTTTCGGGCATATTATACATAATTTTCGCCATTGCACCATTCGTGGCAGTATTTGTTGGCACGGAGTATTCCGACGGCACAATCCGCAATAAACTTATGGTTGGTCACAAGCGGACAGAAATATATTTTGCCAACTTCATTGTATGTGCGGCTGCCGATATTATAATACTTATGTCATTTATCGTTGCCTGTCTCGTTGGCGGACTTATTCTTTTACGTGCAACAAGTCTCATGGCAACTCAGATTATTATATTCACTCTTAGCCAGTGCGTCACGATGATTGGATTTTCCGCACTTCTTGTACTCCTTGCAATGCTTATTCAGAATAAGGCAGGAAGTGCCGTTACAGTACTTATTATGACTATCATAATGTTCTTTGCTACCATGACAATTGCTGACAGATTACGCCAACCTGAATATTATGAAGATTACAGGGAAACTATTGTAAATGAAGAAACAGGTGAAATGACTGTCATACCTGAAAATGTTAAGAATCCACGTTATCTTTCTGGTACAAAACGTGAGATTTATGAATTTCTCAATAAATTTCTGCCAATAAATCAGTTTTATCAGGTTGCGGTTGAAAATGATGAAAATATAAACATTATGGCACTTTATTCTGTTATAATAATCATACTTGCAAACGGTGCAGGAGTTGTATTATTCCGCAGAAAAGATTTGAAATAGGATTTGAGTATGAAAAATCTTTTATATGCAGAATTTTCGAAACTTAAAGAAAATCTGTTCTTCATGACATGCGTTATCGGAATGTTTGCCCTCGGACTTATAATTTCCTTATGTTCTGTCTTAAGCGGAAATCTTATGTCACTTGAAAGCATATTCGATACTTATATCTTCATTGTACCTGCTTTATGTGCAGTATTAAGTATTCAATTGCAGATTATGGAATATGAGTGCGGTGCTGTACGGAATAAAGTTATATGCGGACATAAGCGTATAAATATTTATCTTGCAAATCTGATTGTTTATACTTTTGCAGGATTCATAATTTCTGTAGTTTACTTTCTTCCCATGACAATTTTTAAGTGCATATCATCTGAAAGTCTTATATCACAGAAAATACCCGAAATAGTTTTGTTTATTTTATTGATTATGATGTACATTTCGCTGTTTACTCTTATTTGTTCAGTAGTTGAAAATAAAATTACAGCATTTTCAGTATGTCTGATGATTCTGATACCTGTTATTGTGGTGAGTATCAATATTTTCAGAATGATTTATTCCGAATATTATTATAATAACAGCTATTATACAGAAATAAATATGCAGATATTTACAGCATCAATCCAGATTTTATTTATTACAGTTATTTTATCATACGTAGCAGGTATTATTTTATTTTGTAAAAAAGATTTGAAATAGGGTGAATTTATGGAACTGCTGTATCTGTATATTGCTTTGGTTATAATATTTTTACTGATTATAAAAATATGTTTACTAAAAAAATCGACAAGGGAAATAACAACTCAACTTGACGAAAAGCTCACCGCAGATACAAATACGCTCATTGATGTTTCATCTGGTGATAAGGATATTCGTAATCTTGCATCAAATCTGAATGAACAGCTTAAAATTCTCCGAAGTGAACATATCCGCTGTCAACAGGGCGATACTGAACTGAAAAACGCCGTAACTAATATATCCCACGATTTACGCACTCCGCTTACAGCTATAAGCAGTTACCTTGATTTGCTTGAAACAAATCCTGAAAAATCGGAGAAGTATATAAAAATTATCAGGGAACGCACCGAAAATCTGAATCAGCTTACCGATGAGCTTTTCAGATATTCGGTGATTACGTCCCCTGAATATAATGATATTGTTGAGCCTGTTGTGATAAACAGTGTTCTTGAGGAAAGTATTCTGAGTTATTATGTGGCTTTGCAGGAACACGGAATCACTCCCGATATTGACATCACAGAAACTCAGATTATACGCAGTATAAGCCGTAATGCTTTAAGCCGTGTGTTTGCAAATCTGCTGAATAATGCAATAAAATACAGCGACGGCGATTTGCATATTGCAATGTCAGACAACGGGATAATTACTTTTTCAAACAAATCTGTTGAACTGAACGAAATACAGACCGAACGCCTGTTCGATAGATTTTACACTGTCGAAAATGCACGGAAATCCACCGGTCTCGGATTATCTATCGCAAAAATACTAATTGAACAGATGAACGGTAAAATTTCAGCAGAATACAGTAATAATACACTTTTTATCCGCATTGAAATCATATGATTAATGCGATAATTTTTTATTTAAAGTTTTATAACAGAAAATCGAAAGTTTATCCTATATTTTTTGAATAACTGCTTTTTCATTAACCGACATAACAAATTCCCTTATTCGTCTATAATCGGGATTTTCAGGCAAATCTGTATTCTTTTCGGCGTATTCAAGTCTAATCTTATAATCGTTGACAAGTGCAAAGAAATCACTTGTCGGCTGACTTTTACTGTCAAGAAATGCACCGTTTCTGATACTCATAAGCAAATCGTGTTCAGCTTCACGATACGTAACAATCTCACCCTTTTCAAGAATATCAAGACACATAAGATAAAGTCTGATAAGATGCATCATGTGCTTGCCGATTTTATTATGCAAAATCGCATTTTTATTCCGCTTACCCAATGCAATTCCCTCTGATTTGTTTTCAAGTCTGTGAAACTGTGCAGTTGCATATCCGCTGAACGATTTCACAGCTAATTTTGACAGAAACATATTATAGTTATCAAGCATTTCCCTGCCTGTATCAGAGAGATAAAGATAATGCTCACGCTTTAAACCGAGTATTTCTATAGTATTGGGATTGCAGTTCGTAAGCAGACGAATAAGTTTCATGAATGAATAAATTGTCGTATCAGTTGGAACGTCAGTCACTTGCTCAAAATCCTCACCGCAAAGAATTTCTTCTCTGCTGTTTACCGCACAGCCACGTATATCAAGGTCGGAAATATCAGTCTCCGTGCCGTAAGCATGAGAACCGCCAAGTCCCAATAGGATAATATTTTCATCCAAATGCTTATTTTCTCTCAGAAAACTATATTCCTCACCTGCAACAGTCTTTTTTATTTCATCAAGTCTCATATTTTCAGCACCTTTCTTGCATACGGAATGCACTGTCTCAGCGTATTACCCTTATCAAATCCAGCAAGTCTCAACTTATGGGCATATTCAAGTACCTCATCAAGTTTTTCGGTAATCCCTGCATTAATTAAATCTTTTTCTGTGACATACGGTCTTGACATAATCTCATTGAATCTTTCCAGACGCATCATCAGAAATTCTTCATTGGCATTATTCTGCGGAATTTTTCCCAATCCGTCGCATATTGCAAGCTGAATCAGGTCAAAAGGCTCAACAGCAGAATCAAAAAGTTTGTTGGTATTCTTTGTTTTTGACTTCGCCTCAGCCATGATATTCGGCATCATATGATATTCAACCATATTCAGTACGTATTCAATAAGACTGTCGTCCGCTGAAAATCTTTGCAGAAATGTTTCAGCAAACGGTATCCCCTCAATTTCATGTCTGTATGCGTGAATTACTCCATTTATTTTTTCAGTACATACAGCTTTGCCGAAATCATGACATAATGCCGACAACATGAATCCGAACGGATTTTTTACGGTATTACGCCGTTTTGCGGTTTCATCAAGCACAAGCATTGTATGAATCCATACATCACCTTCTTTGTGATATTCCTGATTTTGAGGAACGCCGATAAGCGATTTCAGTTCTGGGAAAAACTCTCCGAGTTGATTTTCATGACGGAGCATTTCAAAACATTCAGACGGTTTAGGAT
>JAIDNR010000455.1 GCA_029063695.1 Ruminococcus sp. | reverse complement strand
ACCTCGCTTTCTTTATTTTAATTATACCATTTTTATGCGTTAATGTCGAGCAAATTTTGACTTTGTCAACAGCTCCGTTATGGAACAAAATCATCGTTCTCCTGTTCGTGACTATTCCGCAATTGCTAAATTTGCCGGAAAACTTGACTTTGATGTTAATATGCCTTATCCCGAGGAATTGAAAAAAATTTTTGAGATTATCGACCGAAGAACACACACACCATCGGAGACAGAAATCGCCGCTATTCTTCGTCAAATGGGCAAGGTAAAGCCGGCAGACGAGCTTAACTGCAGTTCATGCGGATATAATACCTGTCGTGAGAAAGCTGTTGCAATCTATCAGGGTAAAGCGGAAATTTCCATGTGTCTTCCATTTCTGAAAGACAAAGCTGAGAGTTTTTCCGACAACGTAGTAAACAATACTCCTAATGGACTTATTGTACTCAACGAAAGCCTTGAAGTTCAGCAGATAAATAATGCTGCAAGGAAAATAATGAATATCCGCTATGCTTCTGATGTTCTTGGAGAACAGGTCATTCGTATTCTTGATCCTTCTGTTTTCATTGAAGTTCTAAACAGCGGACACGATGTTTGTGACCGCAGAATTTATCTTGCGGAATACAAGAAATATGTGGAGCAGTCAGTAATTTATGACAAGGAATATCATCTGCTAATCTGCATTATGAGTGATGTAACCGACGAGGAAAACGAACGTGAAAAGAAAGAGAGCATCAGCCGTCAGACTGTCGAAACAGCCGATAAGGTTGTTGATAAGCAGATGCGTATAGTGCAGGAAATAGACTCACTTTTAGGTGAAACTGCGGCTGAAACGAAAATCGCACTTTCCAAATTAAAGGAGAGTATCACTAATGAATAATCTTTGTACTGATATCGGCTGGAAAAGCATCAATCACATCGGCGAACAACTCTGTGGTGACCATGTTGACATAGTTGAACAGGACGAAAATTCCTCGGTTATCGTTCTTGCGGACGGTCTTGGAAGTGGCGTTAAAGCGAGCATTCTGTCTACTCTAACTTCAAAAATTATATCAACTATGATGGCAAGCGGACTTCCTATCGAGGACTGCGTAAAAACTATTGCAGCAACTCTACCTATTTGCTCAGTACGTGGGGTTGCATATTCTACATTCACAATAATACACCTTATAAATAACGAAACGGCAGAGCTTATCCAGTACGACAATCCAATGGTGATTCTTATACGTGATGGCAAGAATTACGACTATCCGAAAACAGAAATGCACATCGACGGAAAGAAAATTTTCCGTTCCTCTATCAAACTTCAGGAAAACGATGTTTTTGTTGCTATGAGCGACGGTTGTCCTCATGCCGGTATTGGTATCGGCTATAACTTTGGCTGGCAGAGAGATGATATTATCGTTTTTATGGAAGCTATTGCAAACGCAGGCTATACAGCAAAAACGCTTTCTACATATCTTGTTGACGAAGTGAATAAGCTCTACGGCGAACAACCGGGTGATGACGCTACTGCCTGTGTGGTGAAAGTTCGCCGCCGTGAGCCTATGAATATCCTATTCGAACCGCCGTCCAACCGCAATGACTGTGACCGCATGATGTCTCTGTTTTTTTCAAAGGAAGGCAAGCATATCATATGTGGTGGAACTACCTCTACAATTGCCGCAAAATATCTCCGCAGACCGCTTAGAGCAAGTATTGAATACGAAAAATCCGATGTTCCGCCAATTGCCAAAATTGATGGAGTTGACCTTGTAACTGAGGGTGTTATTACAGTAAATAAAGTGCTTTCCTATGCAGAAGATTATCTCAGCGAAAATGAGCTTTACGAGGAATGGAGTTTTCGCAAGGACGGTGCTTCGCTGATTTGTCAGCTTCTTTTTGAGGAGGCTACGGATATAAATTTCTATGTGGGAAGAGCTATGAATCCTGCACATCAAAATCCTAATCTGCCCATAAATTTCAGCATTAAAATGAAGCTAGTTGAAGAGCTTTCACGATGTTTGAAACAAATGGGAAAACGCATTAAGGTAAGCTATTTTTAGGAGGGTGTCATGCGGAAATTTGATACAAAAATTCAGTATCTAAAATACAAGGTACTCCGTGAGGTAGCACGACAGGCGTGGAATGATACGTTATACGACAATATCCTTGATATTCCAAAAATTATTGTTCCCGGAAAAATTCCAACCATGAGGTGCTGTGTGTACAAGGAACGTGCTATTGTGGCAGAACGTGTGAAGCTGGCGATGGGTGGGAACAAGGAGAATCCTAACGTTATTGAAGTGATTGATGTTGCCTGCGACGAGTGTCCTGTAGGAGGATTTGAGGTAACCAATGCCTGTCGTGGATGTCTTGCTCACAGATGTGAAGATGTGTGCCGATTTGATGCACTATCCTTTTATACCGATCATGTGGCACATATTGACAAATCTAAGTGCAAGGAATGCGGAGCCTGTGCGAAAGTGTGTCCATATACAGCTATAGTAAGCCGAAAACGTCCTTGTCAGAACGCCTGTAAAATAAAGGCTATTTCCATGAACGAAAATAAAGCGGCAATTATTAACAATGACAAGTGCATTTCCTGCGGTGCCTGTGTTTATCAGTGTCCATTTGGTGCAATCATGGACAAATCTTTTATGCTTAATGCCATTGACTTGCTAAAAAAAAGTAGTGAAGGGCATAACTACAAGTTGTATGCGGTGGTTGCTCCGTCAATTTCAAGTCAGTTTACCTATGCAAAATTAGGTCAGGTAATTACAGGTATCAAATTACTTGGATTTCATACTGTTGTTGAAGCTGCTCTCGGTGCTGATATGGTGGCATTGGCGGAGTCAAAGGAACTAGCAGAAAAGGGCTTTCTGACAAGCTCCTGATGTCCGGCCTTTGTTGATTATATACACAAATTTTTTCTGGAATTAAAGCCTTTTGTATCTCATAATCTGTCGCCAATGGCAGCAATCGCCAAGTATATAAAAGAGACAGACGAAAACGCAAAGGTGATTTTCATAGGTCCATGTACTGCAAAAAAAGCAGAGATACAGAAAGAATCCGTCAAACCCTATGTTGATACCACCCTAACCTTTGAAGAATTGCAAGCTATGTTTGATGGTCGTGATATTGACATTACTACTCTTGAAGAGGGAGTCCTTGATAACGCTTCATACTTCGGACGAATTTTTGCACGCTGCGGAGGTCTTTCTGAGGCTGTAGCAGAGGGATTGAAAGAACAGGGATTTGATAACTTTGAACTGAACCCATGTTCCTGCGATGGTATTGAAGCCTGTCGTGCTGCACTTTTAAAAAAATCAAAAAATCTCCTTGATGCAAATTTCATTGAAGGTATGGTGTGTTCCGGAGGTTGTATAGGTGGTGCAGGCTGCCTTACTCATGGTGCTAAAAGCAAATCTGATGTTGATAAATATGGCAATGAGACTATGGAAAAAACTATTTCTGATGCTGTTGCATTACTGAGATAAATTTATATAGCATAGTATATACGTTCTCACTTTTTATAACTGTAATATTAGCAGTTGTAGTTACCATCATTGTTATTAATGGTTGTGTTGTGGTGGTGAATGAGGGGATTACAGTATTTTCTTTTTCGCCTGACAGGTATGCACCATCGGACAAATTATTGGAAACGGCCAAAAATAGTATAGATTTACCTTTTTCAGTTCTGCAATCAGCCTTTTGATTTCCTGCCATGATTCAGCCTGTAAATATCTTCTCTGGAGGCAAGACCATCAGAAAAGGCTGTTGCACAGCCACAGACTACTGAAAAATTAAGTGCATATTTATAATCTTTAAATTTATATCCTGCAAGGAATCCTGCAATCATTGAATCTCCTGCTCCCACTGTATTTTTTACGGTTCCGTCATAAGCTCTGCATGAATGAGCTTTTTTGTATTCATCAACAAGAACTGCACCTTTTCCACCTCTTGACACTATAACATTAACTGCTCCTGCATTCTGAAGCTCATGGGCATATTTTATAATTTCTTTTGTTGATTCGATTTTTTTATTAAATATTTCACTGAGTTCAATATGATTCGGCTTGATAAGAAAAGGATTATATTTCAGTGTAGGAAGAAGAAGATTTTTTTCCGCATCAACAACAATCCTGATTTTTTTGGGTTTTATGTATTCAAGAATCTTTTCATAAATATCACTCGGCATTGATTTTGGCACACTTCCTGCGAGAATCAGTGTATCACCGTCATTCAGTCTGTTAAGCTTTCTGAAAAATTCATCAATTTTATTCTTTGTAATATCCGCACCCTGTCCGTTTATTTCGGTTTCCTCAGAAGATTTTAATTTGATGTTGATTCTTGAAAATCCGCTTTCAAGATGAACAAAATCGGTTTCAATTCCTGAATTTTCCATGTAACTTTCAATAGCTTCTCCTGTGAATCCGGCAGTAAATCCAAGAGCAACTGATTTTATACCAAGCTGTGCAAGAATAAGCGAAATATTTATTCCTTTACCGCCGAAATATATTTTTTCATGTGATGAGCGGTTGACTGTACCCTGTTTTATACTATCAATATGTATAACATAGTCAACAGCGGGATTGAAAGTAACTGTATAAATCATATTTTATCAACTCCTACTATAATAATATTGGTCGTATAAGTCCATGACAAGCCAGCCATGGTTTACACGCACTTGTTACTTAAGCTATAATGAAAGTAGTGATTGGAATAACGCTCAACTCCTTGGGACACCACGCCCGTTGATAAGACAGTTATCCATACTTTCGTTATAGCGTTCGATTTTGCAGGTAGAGCCATTCGTATGCGTTCGCATCACTCAGTAGGCAGAATAGGTGACGAGGAAAGTGTGGATTTATCGATCACAAATTCTTCTTAGGAGAGATAATTATGAACGCAGTCGGAATTGATGTATCCAAAGGAAAAAGTACAGTAGCTGTAATTCAGCCATTTGGAGTTGTCGTAGCTGAGCCTTTTGATGTGTTTCACACGGACAACGACCTGAAAGAACTGGTGAAGTATATCAAATCATTGCTCGGTGAAACGAAGGTAGTTATGGAGTACACCGGTACATATTATGAACCCATTGCCTGAAAATTGCATCTTTCGCCCTTGACAAGTGGATAAAACTTCGGGAATATACGCCTGCCGAAACGATCCGCAAAACGCTGAAAATCATGAATCGTCAGTGTATCAAGCTGAATAAGATACTTATGATGCAGAAGAACAGTTTAATTGCATTACTGGACTGTTGCTTTCCGAATGCGAATACACTGTTTACATCGCCGTGCAGAGAATTAGACGGTCATGAGAAATGGGTCGATTTTGTGATGAAATTTCCTCATGCAGACTCTGTTGCAAAGCTCCTCAACTCCACGCTTGAAACACTTGCAAAGTTTCATTCTGAAATGGACTCTCTTGCATCACAGCTTCCTGAGTATGAAACCGTCATGAGTCTGTTCGGTGTTGGTAAAGTAATATGCTCACAACTCATTGCTGAGATCGCGATATCAAGCAGTTGAAAAGCGGAAAATCACTTGTAGCTTTGGCAGGTATTGATCCTCCTCCAAATCAATCAGGAAATGATAATCCGAAATCCAGAAGTATTTCCAAACGAGGATCTCCGGCATTGCGAAAAACGCTGTTCCTGATCATGACGATCTATCTCCAGCAACAACCAACTGATGAACCTGTATACCAA
>JAIDNR010000454.1 GCA_029063695.1 Ruminococcus sp. | reverse complement strand
CAATTATAGTACAGGAGATGAGTGGTTTGGAGATAACAAGAAATAAGAATTTTATTGAAGTATGGCTGAACAATGCGGAGCAGAAAACAGTTGACCGCAAAAAACTGACAGATAAGCTAATTGCTGATAACGAAAAAGGTAGGGTTATTTTCTTTCTGTCGGGAAGTGCTGATTTGGTTGACTGTACAAGTCAGCTGCTGATTCGCAATATATGACATACAGCAGGTGCGGTTTAAATAACCATACCTGTTTTTTTGTATAATATGCCAATTGATTTTTATTTCAATGTGTGTTACAATGTTATTATAAATTATATCAAGCTTTTAATCGACATTGATAGTTAGGAGGAAATATGAGTAAATCACTAAAAATTGCAGGCTATTGCAGAATTTCAGTTGATGAAGAACTCGATAAGGACAACACGTCTATTGAAAATCAGAAATCAATTATTGAAGATTATGTGTACAGAACTTTTCCCGATTCACAGCTTGATTTTTATGCTGACCGTGACCGTTCAGGCTACACATTCGACCAAAGAGAAGAATATCAGGTATTACGCCGAAAAATGTTCAGAGGCGATTATGATATTCTTATAGTCAAGGATTTTTCGAGATTTTCAAGACGTACAAGCAGAGGACTTGTTGAACTTGAAGATTTGAGAGATGCAGGAATGCGTATAATATCTATCGGTGATGGTATTGATTACCCCACATCTGACGAGTGGACGGCGATTCAGTTTAGGTTTCTTGTGAACGAAATGCCTGTAACTGATACTTCCAAAAAAGTTAAGTCTGTTATAAAACGTCGTCAGGAAGAAGGCAAGTGGATTTGTGCCGTTCCCTATGGTTACATAATGACAAACAGCAAGACTATGCAGTTCAGAGTTGACGAACCGTCAGCGGAAGTTGTAAGAAAGATTTTTCAGCTTTATTGTAATGGCTGGGGATATAAAAAAATTGCAAATTATCTCACGGACAACCATATTCCCACGCCACGCAAGACCGAACAACTCCGAAAAGAAGCAGAGGGCGAGGAATACAAAATCAAGTCAAGACCTGAATGGAGTATCATAACTGTCAGTGAAATTCTGAAGAATGATTTCTATATTGGTACTCTCAGGCAAAGAAAGTACCGCCGTAAGAAGATTAATGGAAGTGATGAGAAGTTACAGGAAACAGACCACATTGTAATTGCGAACAATCATGAAGCCATAGTTGATTATAAAGTTTTCTCAGCAGTTCAAGAGCAGATGAAACTCCGCTCAACATCAAATTATCGTGGAGTAAAAAAATATGACAATGTTTATACGGGACATCTGTTCTGCGGTGACTGCGGAAGTCCTATGTTTTCAATGAGCCGTGCAGATTTACCGCCTGCCTACCGTTGCGGAACGTATCACAGGCATGGAGTGAAAGCGTGTTCATCACATCATACAAGGGTTGATATGCTCGACGAATTACTTAAATCTTATGTGTGTAAAGTCCGTGACAACTCGGAATTTATGCTTGAACAGTTGCAGAAATCAATTGACAACGAGCAGAAAGAAACGTCATCAAGTAAAAACGTGGTTGAAGTGCTATTGCAGAAGATTGAGGACATAAAAACAGAACTGAAATTCCTGAACCGTCAGCACGTCAAGGACATTGCAAAGCACCCCGAAAGAGAAGATATGCTTGAGGAAATTTATCAGGAGCAGGTTGACGAGTTAATGTTGCAGATAGAGGGTTTCAGGAATCAGGTACAGCTTGCAACCGACAAGCACAACGCAATTATTGCTATGAACCGCACCGCAAAAAGTGTTATGGAAGTTTTTGACGCTATAATCAATAAAAATGCTCTCACAAAAGCGGACATTGATTTTATAATAGACAGAATTGATGTTTTTACAGACCGTATCGAGATTAAATTGAAAGCGGATATTGACGAACTGCTCAAACTTGGTATTCCCCAAGAACTTATGACAAAAAGTGAGGCAGTTTCCGCAAATTTTAATCAAGGCACTGAGAATATAACGTCACAGATTACCACAAGCAAGGGTAATTCTCTCAGTGTCAATATTATCAGTGACGGTGACCCTCTCGAAATTTACACTAACAGTGAGGGCGAGGTTATTTTCAAGAAATATTCAGCTATAAGTGAAATGAGTGAAAACGCTTCATATGTGGCTGATGTGATGTATAAG
>JAIDNR010000453.1 GCA_029063695.1 Ruminococcus sp. | reverse complement strand
GACTATATTCTCACTATTGACGGCAACGGCAATATATCATCATTCAATATGCCGAATAATCTGTTTGAAATCAATTTCAGCGAAGTAACCCAAATTGCAGGCACTCCTGCTCCCACAACAGAATCACAGGAAAAACCTACTGTTCCTGCGGAAACTACTGTTCAGGCGGAAAATAGTAATCAAGAAGCAAATTAACCATTCTTGAATAACTTGCATTTCCGTCCTCAACGCCGTTGAGCTTCATACTTGTATCGGCAGCGGTATTATAAACTGCATCAACTGTTTCAGTCGGAATAATTTCTTTTTCCTGATTATCTTCCCAATAATTTTCGGGCAGAAATCTGAACCAATCATTCTTTACTTCCTGAGAAATTTCGTCGGTAAGTCCATAGCCCGATACAATTTCATTTCTGTAAATCTGATTGTGTACATATTCGAGAGCTTCAAGATAACCACTGTACTGTACTTCCGCACTTTCACTGCCTGTAGTTGCTATGAAAGAAATGAAATTAGCTTCATCTTCCTGCATAAATCCTTTGAGATGTGCATATTCATGACAGATAACTTCAGGCAGTATTTCATCAACCATATCATTATTATATGTAGATTCCATAGAAAATGGGAAATACATTCCTGCCGTACCCGTCTGGCTCATGAAAAAAGAAAACATAATCGGCTTAGGCTTCGGATAATATCCCTTCAACTGCGGATACTGTCCGGAAGCCTTTTTCATTGCTTTTCTGCACTCATCGGCGGCATCAATCGTCAATACAAAGCGATTATGTTCATCTCTCGGCACTTGAACTGCAAGTTCATTGCATTTGTCAATCAGAAGTGAATAAACCTGTTTGAGTTCATCATTATCATGCTCTTTTGGAGTAAAAAAGCGTTCTGAAAATCTTGTACAGCCGTAAAGAGTAAAGCAGTTGAGCGACTCTGTGCAGACTATAAATGCAAGAATCCATAATGAAGCAAGCATTGAAACTTTGATTGTTTTTGCACGTGTTTTCCTGATAATAAGGCATATTATCATGGCAGGAATACCTATAATTAAAATAAGAATTGCCGTTATTATCATAAGTTCTCCCAAAGATACGGTAATAAGTCCGCTGATAAATACATAAGGCGTTGATATTATCGGAAAAATATTATCGGCATAGAAATCTGCAAAATTTTTAAAAAGTCTGCCTGCAACTGTTAGTATTAACGAAAGTGCTGTAATTATCAGGGGAATAAAAAACTGCTTTTTCATGACTTTTCAGAAACAGGCAGAGAATCAGTCATTTCCGTTTTAAAAAGTGAATCATACTGAGCCTGAGAAATCGGTAAATCCGACTGTCTGACTTTTTTTGCTTCAATAAGCTGAAGCAGTACAGCATCTGAACCTGTCACGCCGTCGCCATTGTTAACGATGTCTGCATTAATCTTCCCCTGCGGTGAAAGTTCATATTCATCGGGATTGCCGAGATGCTGGACTATAGCAGTTGCATCGGCAATATCAACCTGTCCGTCCTCATTTGCATCGCCGGCAAGACCTGCTTTTTCTTCGTCGATAACTTTCACACGTATCCATATAATACCGCCTGTTGAATCCGCTTTTATTACCGCCTCGCCTATGCCTTTTGCAGTAATAGTGCCTTTTGAATCAACCACAGCTACAGCCTCATCTGATGAAGTGAAAACAACATCATCAGTCATGCTTTTGTATGAAAGAATAAGTGTTTCGCCTGTTTTCTTTATTTCAAAAGTCTGCATAATATCATCAAGATTAAAATGAACATTGATATTCATACAGTATTTTCTGCCGTCTGTTTCCGCATAAACCATGCACGAACCCTCTTTTATACCGGAAACAACACCACCCTTACTTACTACAGCAATATTTTCATCGGAACAGCTCCATGTTATATGCGAATCCTGCGGAATACCTGATATACTGATAGTCTGCATGGAACTTTCAACCGTCAAATCAAGAGTACCTATATCAATAAAATCGGACAATACTCCTGTATAAGAAGAAGTTATATTAAAATAATACCTTACATTTCCTATATCTGCATATATCATGCACTCACCCGAACTTTTTGCCGTAACAACTCCGTCAGCCGATACAACAGCTATCCTTTCATCAGTACTGCTGTATTTCACCTCAGTTCCGTCGGGTACTTCAACTTTAATCTGCTGAGAAACAACCTTGTCCGTCAATGTTATATCACCAGAATGAACAACAAAGACTTCCTGCTCTACAGGTTGATAATCCGAAATAACATTAATTACATAAGTTTTTTCAGAATCAACGGCATAAATCAAACATTCGCCTCTGCCTTTTGCAGTAATATTACCACTATTGTCAACAACAGCAACGCTTTCGTCGGAACTGCTCCAGACGATTGATGACATATCAATATTCAGTGTTGCTTTTACGGACGGCTGTTTGTTATCAAGAAAAATATTGCCTACATTTACAGTATTATCTTCTGCAAAGGCGGTATTATTGCCGTTGTCCGCAATATATGCGACCGCAGGAGTTCCTGCAATAATGCAGAAAGCCATTAAAGCAGTTATTATTTTTTTACAGTTCATATTTTTCCTTTCCCTAATCATACGTTCATAATTTTCAAGTCCACATTTCTGCTCCTGATTTTCTCAATAGTTTCCTTTGAACCGATTATACAGCAGCTTCCCTGATTTTCAAGATACGGCACTGCGGAAAGCAAATCGCTGTATGTTATTGACAGAATACGCCTGCGGATGTTCTTTCTTTCTTCAAAATTTATTCCTCTGAAACGGAATATATCGGCAGTTGTACCGTATTCGCCGTCGGATATAAGCGGTTCTCCTCTTGCAACTGTGCTGATGATATACTGCGTAATATCAGGCTTTTCCGAACAGTATTCACTCAGAAAACCTGCGGATTGTGCATATATATCAAGACTTGCATCAGGTGACGGGTCACGGAACGAATAGAATGCAGTTTCGCCAAGAACATTAGTTCCCGAGCCTGTACCGTAAGCACCGCCTTTCACACGAACTTCATTCCAGAGATATTCATAAGTCATAATAGTTGAAAGAACGTCCCACAAAGCCTTATCGCAGGTTCTTTCCGCAAGAACTGCACCCGAATATGATACACCAGACGGAATAATTATTCCCTGAGTCTGTGATGATTCCACAGAAATTTCTGATAATGTCAACTCAGCCGACTGCATTTCTTCACCGTCGGGAAGTGCATTTATCAGTGATTCTATTGAAACAGGTTCAATGGCAGTAATACTTGCTGTAAGTCTCGCTTTACAGAAAACACGCCCGGCAAGCTTTATTATATCAGCTATGCTTTCACGGATTCTGTTATCATCAATTTCATGTATAAATCTGTATGATTCAAAGCCGTTTATAAGTTCATTTACAGCAGATTCAGCCGACATTGTACTTCTTGCACGTCTCATGGCAAATCGGTGACCGTCCGTAATAATATCCTGTCTGAGTTCCTCTTTGTCCTGATTTATAATTTCATTTATGATTTCAGCATTGTCATATATTGTAGATGTGAGTATTTCGGCAATAAGAGCCTGTGCATCATTGCAGTTTCTTGCAAGAAAACGTGATTTCACGCTGAAATACACCTTGCATTTCTCAGGTGAATCAGGCTTGCTGAATGCGGATATATCAGTGCTGAGACTTCCGAGAACGCCGACAACCTGCTGTGTAAGTTCAGCACCCGAATATTTTTTTGTCGGAAGTTCCGAAATAAGCCTGTCAATAAGTGAAAGCGTTTCAAGTTCAGAACGACTGAAGTCAGATACATCAAACCAGAGATTCAAAGAAATAATACCCTTGTTTTTTGCGGGGTGATTCAGAATTGTCACACCATTCAGACTTGATTCCTCAGTTTTGTAATCAATCGGATTTTCACTTACTTCTGAAAGCGGAAGAACGGGTATTTTTGCAATATCTTCCGCAGAATCGGGATTTTTCTGCCATTTATCAAGAATACTGTTCAATCTGATAAGTTCTGATTTTTCATCAGCACTCATATTTGCAAGTTCATTATCAAGACGTTTCTGCTCCTGATTTTTCTGTTCCTCACCATAAGTTTTGGATGGTATCATGCAGAGTACAGCCCTGCCGTTTTCATCGAGAAGCCATTCCGAAAGAAGATTTTCAAAATAGCCTGTATCAATTTTTTCTCTCAGAGCTGCAAAAACACTTTCACAGTCAATATAAAGCAGAGGGTCACCGCCGTAAAGCCATGATGACATAGCGTCGATACAGCGTGTAAGTCCCTGCGGTTCTTCGGATTCACGGAAATTAAATTCACTTCTGTTTATTGAAGCGGACAGAATCTCATGCCCGATACCGTTTGTGACAATATCGCTCACAATATCTTTTAATACCGAAAGTATTTTATCCTTGTTATCTGTATCAATATTATTTATTTTGAGTATTCCGAAAGGCTGAGAAATGCCGTCACTCAGCGACAATTCAACGTCAAGGCACAGACCCGTATCAAGAAACGCACGCTTTAAAAGCGAGTCATTTGAGCCTGCCAGAGCCTCACAGAGTACGGAATAAGCAGTAACTTTTTCACGTTCATGCCATGATGCAAGAATTTTTCCAACAGAAAGATGAGTCTGTTTTTCTTCAGATTCATCAGGTGCAATCTCGTAATATTCGGTTTCGTCTGAATTTACTGGTATCTGCAACGGAATTTCAGGCAGACGGTCATTTTTATCGTACTCCGAAAGATAGCTGTCAATAAGTTCAAGAACCGATTCAATATCAATATCGCCGTCAAGCCATATATATGAGTTGGCAGGGTGATAGAAACGCTTGTGAGTATCAATAAACTGCTGATATGTCAGATTAGGAACAGCAGACGGAAGTCCGCCGTATTCAAACCTGTAACAGCTTTCAGGGAATAGCATTTCCATGAGTTTCGATTCAATACGCTCATGGACTGATGAGACAACGCCTTTCATCTCATTGAATACAACACCCTTGTATGCAGGAATATCACCTTCTGCACGATATTCAATATGATGACCTTCCTGATAGAAAATATTGGGATTTGTATATATTTCAGGCTTGAAAACAGCATCGAGATAAACTTTTGTAAGATTCATGAAATCGGCATTATTTCTGCTTGAAATCGGGAACATTGTTTTGTCGGGAAAAGTCATGGCATTAAGAAAAGTATTCATTGAGCTTTTCAGCATATACAAGAATGGTTCTTTCACGGGATAATGTTCCGAACCGCCTAAAACAGAATGTTCGAGTATATGAAATACACCTGTATCATCTTCTGGAACTGTCTTGAATGAAATTGAAAACAGCTTGTTTTCTTCTTTATTGTCAAACCATGCAAGTTTTGCACCTGTTTTTTCATGGTACATCATGATAAATTCGGCATCGCCGATTTTTCTTGTATCTGTTATACTGAATCCGTGCAGATTCATAAATATCACCTCATATTTCATCCCATGACGCATTTCCGCCCGTGGAATTGATTGAATAGTATGCAAGTATCTTTGAAGCATCGGCTGAATCTATAATGCTGTCTTTATTTACATCAGCCTGCAATTTCTGTCTTGAATTGAAAGCAGAGTTTCCGCCTGTTGAAAGCAATGAATATTCAGCAAGAACAAGTGAAGTATCAGAAGCATCTGCAATTCCGTCGCCGTTAATATCGCCTAATGTTATACTGTTAAGATGTACAACAATATCTTTCTCAGTATCTTTTTCGGAAACAATATCCCAATCCCTTTCATTTTCAAATTTTTCACCATCAATTGTGAAATTATAGACGTACTCAACATAACTGTCGGGATTGTCGTTGACATCGGGAACAGTTATTTCATCTGTGAAAGCAGATGATGTAATATTATATTCACCGCCTGTAATCTCAATGCTTATCTTATAATTTCTGTAATCAAGTTCCGTGTTGTCTCTACCCTCAATATCAAAGCTGTATGATTTTCCTCCCTGTAGATTTGCTTCATAATAAATCTCATCTGTTACTTCAGGAGAAGTAAACGTAATAAGCACATCGGCGGCTGAATCTTCGGGAACATTCACAACAACCGCACCATTAATTTCATTTTCATCAAATTCAGCATATACGGGAATCTGTTTTACTGTATTGTCTACAGCAGAAGATGTTAATTCTACAGAAGCTGTCATTAAAGTCAGTACGACAGCAAGCGGTATTACTCTATTATGTCTCATAAAAATTACCTCTAATCAAAATTAATCTGATGCAACAGCTCTGCCGTCAGAGCCGACAACAGTCACTTTTATATTATCATCACTTTTTTCAGTCGGAATATACAAAGAAAATCCGTTTCCGCTGTGTTCGCCTTCACGTTCAAGGAGTATATCTTCAAAGCAGTTAAAAGCCTCGTATGTTACTCCGCCTGTTTCAACAAAGATATGATTATCGTCACACGAAAAGAAATCATCGGGCAGAATGCCATAAATATGTGTATATTCGCCTATTTCCTCTGTCTTAACAGCGATGTCATCACCGCTGTATATTTCGACATTAATACTTGAAATATCAGTTACGGGAGCAGACATAACAGGAGCGTATTTTTGCAGATTGCCTAAATTTCTCTCAACAATTTCAATAATAACAGTTTTATTATCAATATCATTCAGTCGGTAAGGAACTATTCTCGAAAATTCCGCATTATTGAAGCATTCTGCCATATATGGAAGAATTGCCTCGCCGTATGAATCACGGAACATAAGAAGTCCGCCGGCGGCATTTTCGTTGACTGTGTTAATCGTTATATCATCAAGACCTCTGAAACGTCCCTGATAAGTATATGTGTACTCATAGTCGTTATATATCTGAGTATCCTTGGCAGATTCGGCAGGATAGAGCATCAATGCCAAATCGCCGAGACGGTCATTTTTCGTGTACCATTGAGTACCTGCTCCGCAGATATTTCTGTTAAGCTTCATCATGATTGCCGTATGACCTGCATAAGCACCGAGGTTATTCCAGTGCGTATCGGTTTTGTGATACAGCGGTACACTTGAATCGGCACTCAGCAGAGCCGATTTCATATCAAGCCAGAAATCATCTTCAGAAAGTACTGCCGAAAGAAGTTCATAATTATTATTTTTATCGGCGGGCATATAGTTGAACGGCATATTTTCGGGATATATGGAATTTTTATTGGGTGCGGAAAAGAAAATAAATTCCGCACCGCAGGTATTGCAGTAATCATCAATCATGCGGAGATTATGTGCTATATTATTAATCTCACGCTCACTCAGCGTATTTATATTAAGAAAATCGTCGGAAGTATCGCCGTAATACAGCCAGCCGTCTTTACCGACAATAACATCGCTGTCGGGAGAAGTTCCCATAACAGTCGCTTTAACCCTGCTGTCCGCATTTACAAGCTGGCTACGGAATGCGAAATGCTCGGAAAACCATGTATCGAACTCATCAAAGAAGTCAAAATTTATTTTATTCTCAGCCGTTCTGACTGACGGAAATTCAGAGAGTTCTCTTTTTTCTGCTGAATCCGATTTCACAAAAGGCATACACACTGACGGTACAAGGCATATCCCGATAAATAAAGCACAGTAAGCTTTATAAAGATTCTGTTTTTTCATTTAACCGCACCGCCTAAAATCTGAAATATATGAACGGACTGTATGAATCAGACGAAAGAGTGATTATACAGAGTCCGAGAAGTACAAGAGATACGGCATAGGAACAGACTTCATATATTCCCGATGATTTTTCCGTACCTGCTTTTTCACTTATAATCTGCACAACAGGAATTGAGAATATAACCGCAAGTACAAGCATTATCAGATACATGGGAGTAATCTGCTTCATAAACATAGCCGTCTGTACAGAATCGCCCAACGGACAAAACATATGACCGATAAATCTGCAAGCTTCCGGCAAATCATCTGCCCTGAAAAATACAAATGCAAGAACAGTCACAAACATTGTATAGATATGCCTGAAAGGTCTGAGCCATTTTTCAGGCTTGATAATTTTATATGATTCAATCATCATGAATGCACCGTTGATAAGTCCCCAGACGATAAAATTCAGACTTGCACCGTGCCATAATCCCGTACAGAAAAAAACAATCAACTTGTTTACAGCCGTCCGCACCTTTCCCTTACGGTTTCCGCCGAGAGGAATATACAAATACTCTTTAAACCATGTTGAAACAGAAATATGCCATCTTCTCCAGAAATCCTGCATACTCTGCGATATATACGGATAATTGAAATTCTCTCTGAAAGTGAATCCGAACATTGCACCAAGTCCGACAGCCATATCGCTGTAACCGCTGAAATCGAAGTAAATCTGGAAAAGATATGATACTGCACCGAGCCATGCAAGCGGTACTGATAAATCAGTCATATCAAGACTATAAACGTAATCAGCCGCAATTGCCATAGTATTTGCAATAAGCAGTTTTTTTGAAAGTCCTGTTATGAACCGCTTTATGCCTTTTGCCGTCTGTTCGGGAATATGCTCTCTGCGGTCAATCTGATTGACAAAATCATAATATTTGACAATAGGTCCTGCTACAAGCTGAGGAAAGAAAGTGATATAAAGTGCAAGTTTGAAACGGCTTTTCTGAATATATTCAGGATTATTGTATGCGTCAATTACATATGACATCGCCTGAAACGTATAGAACGATATACCAATCGGCAATGCGATATGCGGAATGGTAATATTCAATAAGCCTGCACCGAATCCTGCGTACTTGAATGCTCCGAGCATAAGCAGATTTGCAGTGACTGCACATATCATTGTGGACTTACGGTATTTGTTCTCCTGTTTCATTGCACGACCGAACTGGTAGTTCATCTCAATTGAAATAATCATAAGCAGGAGTGCCTTGGGTTCACCGTAGGTATAAAATAAAAGACTGAATATGAGCAGGAGTATATTTTTAGCCGTCATTGCAGGAATTATGCGGTAAATTATATATACTGCTGTCAGAAAAGCAAACAGAAATACGGGACTGCTGAAAACCATTTCTTCTCCTTAAACAGGCATATAGAATATAATTGATTTAACAGTATCACCGTCGTATTCTATATCAAGTTCCTTACTGCCGTCGTAATACAGAACATAATTTCCGCTTTCCTCACCTGCTCCGTAAGCTGATTCAACATCGGAACGTGAACTTCCGACAGTTACTCCATTCGATGTAGAATAATTGCTGTTTGTTATGATAATCTCATACACATAAGGTGTATCGCCATTCATATAGCATGAAAGTCTAAGACCGTCATATATGTATATTCTCTGGTCAGCACCGTTTGAAAGACAGCCCGTTGCATTCTGAACGTCAAGAGCGTCGCCGAGAGATGAAACAACATCGACTGCACTGTTATCAAGATTATCGAGACCGAATTTCACCTGCTGAACAACAGGCGGTTCAGTTGCAGGAGGCTCTGTAGCAGGCGGTTCAGTTACAGGACTTTCGTCAGCAGGAGGTTCTGTCACTTCTTCGGCAGGAGCTTCTGTAACTTCCTCTGTTGATGGTTCTGTAGTGACTTCTGTTGTAACTTCTGTTGTTGATGATGCAGAAACCGCTGTGGTTTTCACTGCTGTGGTCTTTTCCGTTGTGGATTCTGTCAGAGGTTCTGTTTCCGATTCTTTCACTTCTGTAGTGACTTTCGGCAAATCAAGAGTTACAGAACTTTCATCAGTCTTATCGTTTCCGCATGAAACGGCTGAAACGGTACTGATTGCCGCGATTAAAGCAAATACCACAAATCTGTTCTTCATTTCTTTTTTATCTCCTTTTTGTTCTATATCAATAATATTTCGGATAAACAAACTGTGTCCATGTATATGTCAATGATTTAAGATAAGCATCGGAAACACCGCAGTAGCCGTTGCAGGTATCGTAATTCAACCATTGACCATTAACATATACCTGATTCCAATAGTGGTCTGAGGTGTGCGTTCCTGTACCGTAGACAATACGTGTTTCATATCCTGCCTGTTTATAAAGCAAATCAGTTACGGCTGCAAAATAATAGCAGACAACAAAACGGTTATCAAGTGCATAGTTTGCGAAATAAGACCAGCCCTGTGATTCTATCTGTGCAAGAGTTCTTGTATTCTCAATATAGCTGTATTTATTATTATTGCGTACATAATTATAGATATTTGTAGCATTTGTTCCGGTCTGAGAAATTACAGTCTTTGCCCGTTGCTGAACTGCCGAAAGCGGAACAGCACTGCCGTCTGCCGTAAGATTATAATCTCCGACTATTTTGTTTTTTTCCATTTTTCCGCTTGTTTCATTGAAATAGTACTTCTTTCCGTCAATTTCCTGCCAGCCCGAAACCATTTTTCCATCTTCGGCAAAATAATACTTATCTCCGCTAATCTCCTGCAATCCGAACTGCATAGAACCGTCCTCGGCAAAATAATACTTTCCGCCGTTTATAATCAGCCTGCCTGTCATCATAATTCCCGTGTCGCTGTTGAAATAGTATTTTTTGCCGTCAATTTCCTGTAATCCTATCTGCATAGAACCGTCCTCAGCAAAATAATACTTTCCGCCGTTTTGAATATCGGGGACTGTGATCAGGAGTCCCGGGTAGGCGATGAAATTT
>JAIDNR010000452.1 GCA_029063695.1 Ruminococcus sp. | reverse complement strand
TTGTACAATTATCCAAAAATAATTTGTTAAATTGTTTTTTTTGTGAAATAAGCTTGCACAATTTTAAAAGTAGTGTTATAATAAAAATTAAGGGCTGTAATTGATTTGTAATAATCAATTAACATAAAAAAGGATGTATAAAATAAGGGAAATTGATAGAAACGGCAGTTTTCTGCCTAATATTTAAAAGCAAGGAGATGAAGTATCATGAAGAATTTCAAAAAAATACTTTCTCTGATGCTGTCATGTTCAATTGCAGGTTTGTCGGCGGTTTCCCCGTCAGTTTCCGCTGTTGGCAACAACGGAAATGCCCCTGTACAATATGATAGCACAAAATCAGCAGAAAGTAAAGGGCTTGTGACGACTGGAAAACCATTTAAAGTATTTGATATTTATAATGCTTATTATGGTATTACCACAACAACTACCACAAAAACCACAACAACTACCACAAAAACCACAACAACTACTGCAAAAGCCACAACAAAGTCGGTTACTACTACCACTGTATCAGCTAAGAAAACAACAAAACCGCCGGTAACCACAACTAGAACAACTTCAAATACTACAACAAAAACTGTGTTATCAACAACTACATCTGTTGATTTTATTACAACAGATGTATCAACAACCATGGAAATTACAACAACCACATCAACTGAAACTTCACCTGTTCCGTTCTATAATGGTATTGACGTTTCAGAGCATCAGGGTACAATTGACTGGCAGGCGGTAAAGGACAGTGGTCTTGTCGATTTCGTAATAATCAGGGCAGGCTACGGCAAAGAACTTTATCAGGTTGACAAGACTTTCTATACAAATATAGAGGGAGCTCAAGCAGTCGGTCTTGATGTTGGAATATACTGGTACAGTTATGCAGACGATATGGCAACCGCTAAGAAAGAGGCTGATGTTTGCTATCAGCTTATCAAGGATTATGATATAGACTATCCGATTTATTTCGATATTGAAGAAAGTAAACATATGAATATGACAATTGCACAGACTTCTGTAATTGTTGATACTTTCTGTTCAGAAATGGAGAACAGAGGATATTATACAGGTGTATACAGCTATGCTAATTTCCTTCAGTCCCATATATACAAAAGTGTACTGGAAAAATACGATGTATGGGTTGCACAGTATTATGACAGACTTACAGCATATAGCGGTCATTACAGTATCTGGCAGTATGCAAGCACCGGAAAAGTTGATGGAATAAAAGGAAATGTTGACATGAACTATTGCTATAAGGACTTTTCAAAGGTTATACCGTCAAATCCCAATCCGAACTTTATTCCACACGAAACGACTGCAACTACAGTTCCGATTCCTACGGAAACAACTACCACTACAACTGCTCCGAAAGTACTCTGCGATATAGTCAATGCAGATACGGCTTCTGTTGACTGGAGTACATCGGATAACGAAATTGCAATGATTGCTGTTAACGGTTCGGGAGAAGAACCGGATTTCGATATTCTTGCCAAAAATATTGCAGGTGCAAAAGCCGAATCACGTAAAATCGGACTTATCTGGTATGCTGATAAGACAACTCCTGAAGAAATGACTGCCGATGCTGAAAAGCTTCATGCTTTTATTGAAGATTATCAGTTTGAATATCCGATTTATCTTGATTTGACAAAATCCGAAATAGCAGAATCAGAACTTTCGTCTGATGAAATTTCTGAACTTATCAGGGCTTTCTGTTCGGTATTCGATGTCGATAAAAAGCATTATATCGGCATAAGAGGATATGACGACTTCCTTGCCGACAGAGTTAATGATGACATTTATGTGGATTATGACGTATGGATTATTACTGATGATGAAACAATCAGATTAAAATACAGATACGGAATTATCAGCAGATTTATTTCCAAAGATGATATTTCTTACTATGAAAATGAATGTCTGAGAAATTATCCAAATATAATGATTACATATCATCTTAACGGATTCTGAAAAATTACAGCAATGCCATGCAGTTAATGTATGGCATTGTATTTTATAATGGTGATTACTATGATTGAATTTATTATAGGTGCATCGGGTACGGGCAAAACAACGACGATGTTCGGCAGAATAAAAAATTTTCAGCAGAACGGTAAAAAAGTATGTGTGCTTGTTCCTGAACAGTATTCAAATGACTTTGACAAAAATCTTTATTTTTATCTCGGAGCTGAAAATTTCAATAATCTTCTCTCACTGAGTTTCAGCAGTCTTGCAAGACAGCTTTTTCAGATTTACGGTGACCCTAACAGAAACGGTGAATATGCGGACGAAATGGCAAGAATGATACTTATTTATCAGGCTGTTGCAGCGGCAAAATCAAGTCCCGAATCACTGTCGTTTTTCTCAAAGAGATGTACTCAGACGGGTTTTGCCGAAGAAATCATGAAACTTATCACTGATATGAAACATTCTGGTATTACTCCGCATGAGCTTACAAATAAGGCTGAAATCTTCAAAGACAAGCTCCATAACAAAACGGCTGATATTGCATCGATTTATTATGAATATGAACGTATTATGGAAGAATACGGATTCAAGGATAACCTTGAAAATATCCGTGCCGCTGCTGAAATTGCCAATCTTTATCAGTATTTCAAGGGAAAATGCGTTTGTCTTGATGAATTTGAGAGCTTTAATGCAGACCAGATTGATATGATTAAAGTGATTTTTGCATCGGCTGAAAATGTGGTTATAACTCTCAGAACTGATAACCTGAAAGCAGGAAAATACACTCTATTTGAAACTGTAAATTCCACTTATCAGCAGCTTACTCAGATATGCCGTGAGATGAATTATCAGTATTGTGCAAGTCACTGTGGTAAAAGCTACAGATTTGTGAGCAAAGACCTCGAATATCTCAGTGAAAGAGTTATGCGTAATCTTCCGTATGAACCTCAGAATGCTCCCGAAATACAGAATATCAGTATCTTTGAAGCAAGAGATATGTACAGTGAGGCTGAATATGTATGTGCAAGCCTGAAAAAACTTATTTATTCCGATAAATCACTAAAATACAGGGATATAGCCGTAATTTCTAATAATATCGAACAGTATGCGGACGTTCTTAAAGCGGCATTCGAGAGATATGATATTCCGTACTTTCTTAGTATTGAGCGTTCCATAAATCACACGCCAATAGCAATGTTCTTTATAACTCTCCTTGATTTGCTTACAGCAAGAAAATTTCACAGCGAACAGATTTTCAGACTGCTGAAGTGCGGTATTCTTGATGAGAGTTTCACCGATATATCGCTTCTTGAAAATTACTGCTATAAATGGGAAGTTGATGGCGATGTATGGTGCAGTCCTTTTACCGCTGAGGACGATAATCTTGAGATTATTGAAAATGTCAGGGAAAGAACCATAACTCCGCTTGTTGATTTAAGAAAAAAACTTAAAGGCAAAATTTCAGCGGAAAAAATATGTCAGCTTATTTATAATTATTTTACAGAATGTAAAGCGGAATCTTCTGTGGGCAAACTTATGAATCAGCTTATAAAAAGTAACCATGACCATGAAGCGGCTGAGCTGAAACGTCTGTGGAGCTGTCTTATCAATATACTTGACAGCATTGTTTCAACTATCGGTGAAAATATCACATCAATCAGCGAGCTTGCAAATATCATGCGTTCAATGATTGGCAGAATAACTTATTCCATACCGCCTCAGACTCTTGACGCAGTTACAACTGCTTCCGCAAGAACGGCGAGACTTAATTCGCCGAAAGTTATATTCGTGATAGGTGCATCAGAGGGCGACTTTCCGAATCAGGTCAGTCTGCATGGTCTTTTCTCTGAAAGCGACAAGCAGAAACTTTCAATTCAAGGTATTGATATTTCCCGTCCGCTTACTGACCTTATCGCTTCTGAAAGACTTATTGTATACAAGGCTCTTTCTACCGCATCGCATAAGCTCTATATTACATATTCGCTTTCAGATTTATCTGGACAGGCAAAATATCCTGCTCCCGTGATTGAGCAGATTAAAAAAATCTTCAAGGAAAGTGAAGATGAGCAGAAAAAAATGGTTGTCACAGAGGAAAATATAACTCCCGATTTCTATGCTGTAACAAAAAAATCCGCTTATTATCACTATATGCAGGACAGGTCACAGAACAGTATATATACTGCATCTATCGAAAAGGCACTTCTTGCTGATGAGGATTACAGCAGGAGAATCGCTTCTGTATTGAGCAAATCAGTGAGTAAATCTGAGTATAAAGTCCGCACAGAGACAATTGAAAAGCTCAGAAGCTTTAAACCTCTCAGACTTTCACCGACAGGAATCGAGAGTTACAATAAATGTCATTTCATGTATTTCTGTCAGCAGTGCCTGCGTTTGCAGATACCCGAAAAAATCGAGATTGATGCACGTATTACAGGTGATTTGGCTCACGAATGCTTTTATCATATTCTTGCGTCAAGAAACAAAGATGATTTTATTAATATTGATGAAGAAACTATTATAAGTGAGATAGACAGATATGCTCTGAAATACCGCAACGAAAAGCTCGGCGGTAATTTTTCCAAAACGCCACGTTTTGAACTCTTTTACAATAAAATAAAGGAACAGCTTGTAAATGCCTTTATTCATACAAAACAGGAGCTGAAAGCAAGTAAATTCACACCTGTCGAATTTGAACTTGATGTAAAGAACGTAAGAGGAAAAGGATTTAATTTCGGTAACGGCAATTGGCTGAGCATAGGCGGAAAAGTTGACCGTGCGGATATATGGGAAAATGACGGCAATAAGTATATCAGAATTATTGACTATAAGAGCAGTGAAAAGAAAATCAATTCATATAATCTTGCCAATGGAATCAATCTGCAAATGCTGCTGTATCTGTTTATGATGACTGAAAAAGGTGCAGATTATGGCGACTGTATTCCGGCAGGTGTTCTGTATTCTCCTGTACGCATTTCAGATGTAAAATCTGAGGATTCAAAACCGCTTGAAAAGAAAAAATCCGGAAAAGATTCAGGTAAAAAGCCTGAAATAAATTCAAAACTTAAGTCAACAGGACTTCTGATTGATGATAAAGAAGTTCTTGATGCTATGGAAAAAGGAGTGAACGGTGAATTTATTCCTGCTTCAATAAAGAAAACAGACGGTTTTTTCTCTGAAAATTCGTCTGTAATATCAGCCGAAAATATGGACAGTCTGAAAGCATTTGTATACAAGAGCGTTGTGGATATGGCAGAATCAATCTACGGCGGAAATATCGGTGCTTTACCGCTTGTTAATGGAAGTGATATGCCATGTACTTTCTGTGATTTCAGTGACATCTGCGGAAACGGCGATGGTTCTGTATGCCGTGGCTCTGATTTGGAAAAACAGGCAGAAGCCGACAGGATTCTTGGTAAAGATAAAAGTAAGGGTAAAGGCAAGGGGAAAAATAAATGAGTGAAGTAAAATATACAGAACAACAGCAGAATGCTATAAATGTCCGTGATTCTTCCATTATTGTATCGGCGGCGGCAGGTAGCGGAAAGACTGCTGTACTTACTGAAAGACTTGTACAGCTTCTTGCGGACAGAAGTGCAGGTGTAAAAGCGGACAGAATTATTGTCGTAACTTTTACAACAGATGCGGCGGCTGAAATGAAAAATCGTCTTGATAGCAAGCTGACGGAGTTAATTAATGAGCGTCCCGATGATATGTACCTTCTGGAACAACAGGTTCGTTTGCAGAATGCAAAGATTTCAACTATAAATTCTTTCTGTTTTGAACTTCTCCGTGATAATATTTCAGACCATGAAATCACATCGGGATTTTCGGTTCTCAGTGAAAATGACGAAAAAGTTATAAAGTCGCAGGCTATGGACGAACTGCTTGACTGGTACAGTAATGAAGAATATGATAAAATTTCGTATCTTTATGACTGCTTCTGTCACAAAGACCAGAAACCGCTTGTTGAAATAATCAGAAAGACGGACGAATTTCTTTCATCTGTTGCAGTGGATAAAATCTGGTTTGAAAAAGTTGTTACGGAGTATGAAAAAGAATTTGAGGATACAATATATTACAGCAGATTCTTTGATGATGTTTATGAGAAAACTGCCGAACTGCTGACTGAAATTGAAAAGAATGCCGAAAATCTCAGGTATATTTTTAAGGAAGATTCCGAATGTGCCGATAAACACATGATTCAGGCACATCTTGATATTTCAAGAATTCAGGCACTTCTGAAAATTACCGAAAGACGTATTCTGCCGACTGATGATGAAATGAATCAGCTTATGGAATTTCCGTCGATTGAACGTATAAGCAAAAAAGTTATTCATGATGCGGCACTGCGGAAAATTTATGCTGACCGCCGTAATGAACTTAAAAAGGAGTATTATTCTATAGTTGAAAGTCTGATGATAGCAGATGATAATTTTAACGAATCAAGGGAAGCCGTAAAAATTCTTGTGGAAGTTGTACAGAGATTTCGTAAAATTGTACTGGAAAAGAAGTTCAGTAAGAATGCACTAAGTTTTGACGACGGAGAACGTCTTGCACTTGAACTGCTTGTTGATTATGATGAAAACGGCAGTATAATACAGTCAAAGATTGCACGTGATATTGCCGATTATTACGACATAATCATGATTGACGAATATCAGGATTCCAATAACAGACAGGATTTGATTTTCAGACTTATTTCAAAGAATTATAAACCTGATGCAAACGGAAATCCAATGTATGGAGACAATGTTTTTCTTGTCGGAGACGTAAAGCAGTCAATCTATAGTTTCCGTCTGGCAAATCCGAAGAATTTTATTGACATAATGAAAAGCTCAATTCCTTATTCAGTGCAGAGCGACGTGAAAAATCAGTCAATTCTTTTAAATAAAAATTTCAGAAGCTGTACGGAAGTTATTGACTTCATCAACTTTGTTTTCACTGAAATAATGTCAGAAAAATGCGGAGATATTGATTATAACGATGATGAAAAGCTGTATTTCGGAGCAAAACAGTATTCCGCACCGCATAATGATAACAGACTTACACATTTTATGCTGATAGATACTGACCCTGTAACTTCTGACGATGATAAGGGTGAGGCTGTTGAAAGTCCCGAAGCAGAAGTTACGGCGGAAAAAATAGCTCAGATGATAAAAGACGAAGTTCCTGTTATTGACTCAAAAGGAAATTCAAGACCGTGCAGACCGTCTGATTTCTGTATTCTTGTCCGCAAAAAATACTATATGAATGCTTATGTAAAGGCACTTGAGGACAGGAATATTTCCGCAAAGGGAAGTGACGAACAGGGTTATTTAAAATCCCGTGAAATAGTCATTCTCCTTGACCTTCTCAGAATTATTGCAAATCCATTGCAGGACGTTCCCATGACTGTAGTAATGCTTTCACCTATGTATATGTTCAGCATGGAAGAATTGTCATATATCAAATCTTTTGGAAATAAAAAACTGATTTATCAGATTCTTATTGAAATTGCAAATGATGAAATACCAGATTTTGACGTGAAACTTTCAATCCACTGTAAGGAATTTTTAAAGTCCGTTGAGCATTTCCGTCTTAATGCAGTAACCATGACAACAGGTGAGCTTATAAGTTCCATTTATGATACAACTGACTTTGTTTCCGTTATGCAGATTCACAAGGACGGCGAAAAGAAACGTGCAAATCTCAGAATGCTTATACAGTATGCTCAGGACTATGAGGAATTTGCAGCTGCTGACGGTCGAGGCGGATTAAGTGGTTTTCTCCGTCATATTGACAGGCTTTCAAAGACAAAGGACGGCGACTATAATCAGGCAAAAGTATCTGCATCGTCAGGCGATTATGTAAAAGTTCAGACTTTTCACAAATCAAAGGGACTGGAATATCCGTTTGTATTTATATGCGAAACATCTTCAAAGTTCAAAAAGTCCGACAAAGATACAATAATGTTCAGTGATGACGGCAGAATCGGCTTTACTATCTTCAATAAAAAGACTGTCCGCCGATATAAGACATTCCAGTATAAAATGCTCAGAAATGAGAAAATCAGGGATTCACGCAGTGAAGAAATGCGACTGCTTTATGTCGGCATGACAAGAGCAAAACAGCGGCTTTTTATAAATCTCAAATGCGGAGAGAAAACAGTTGATGATATTGCAAAACTTATCCAAAAATGTATTTCAAACGGAAGTGAGCTGAAAAATACCGTTTCTCAGGCTGAAAGCTTTTCGGACTGGCTCTGGCTTTCTCTTATGATGCACAGTGAATTTCCGGCAATTGCCGAACTTATCGGACTGGATACAGAAAATTCCGGACTTCCTGCCTATGATACAAGTGATAAATTATTTGACTATGAATTTATTGCAAATACTGATATAAAGAAAAGGACTGTAGATGATAAATTTATTCCTGCAAAGGCTGATGATAAAATCGTTGAACATCTTAAAGATATCATGAATACAGACTATGACAGGACACTTTCGGAAACTACTGCAAAACTCAGTGTTACACAGCTTTCAAAGAAATTCAGTGAGACAGAGGCTTTTGATTTCAATTTACAGCGTCCGAAGTTCATTTCAGAAACGAAAAATCTGACAGGTGCGGAACGTGGTACGGCAATTCACACGTTTTTCCAGTACTGCGATTTTGATAATGCTGTTGTAGACGTATCGGCGGAGACTGAACGTCTTGTCGGACTTGGTTTCCTTACAAAAGCACAGGCAGAATGTATAGAACCTGCAAAAGTAACAGCATTTTTTGAGAGTGAACTCTATAATCGTGTGAAATCGGCAGAAAGATATGAACGTGAGAAAAAGTTCATGGTTGCGGCTTCACAGCTTGAAACGGATAATCCTGCACTTGAAAAATTCAGGGATTCCGATAATATGATTAAGGGTATCATTGACCTTATGTATGAGGAAAAAGACGGTATTGTTGTTGTTGACTATAAATCCGACAGGGGAATTTCAGCAAACGGACTGAAAAAACGCTACATGGGACAGCTTAAGATTTATAAATCCGCTATTGAACTCATCACAGGCAAAAAAGTCAAGGAACTTGTTATTTATTCCATTGAACTGAAAAAAACAATAATATTATGACAAAAGCAGAAAAAGCTGTCCGTTTATGGACAGCCTTTTCTGTTTATTATTTAGAAAGGAGAGGTGGAGAATTCTTATTAATTCTTCTGTACAGACATTTCTGCATTTGCATCATGAAGTACAAGCGGTATATCAATATCTTCGCCATCACGGTATACTTTGAGTGTTACAGTATCTCCTGCTTTGAACTGATTCTTTACGGCATTGAGTTCGTCCATGGAAGTTACGGCTTCGTCGTTGATTCCTATAATAACATCGCCCGTTCTTAAACCTGCCATTTCGGCTGCACTGCCTTCTGCAACACTACGTACATATATTCCCATTGGAAGTCCGAGATAGCTGGAGTACATTTCATCAATATCAACAGCAGTAATACCAATCTGTGGTCTGCCTGTAACATAGCCGTTGTTGATTAAATCATCTATAATAGTTCTTGCATCGTTAATGGGGATAGCAAATCCGAGACCTTCAATTGATGCTGTACCTGAAGCATAACTTGATGACATTTTAGCGGAATTTATGCCAATAACCTGCCCACAGCTATTAAGCAGAGGACCGCCTGAGTTTCCACTGTTTATAGCGGCATCAGTCTGAATGAGCGTCATATTTTTTTCATTGATTGAGATTTCACGGTTGAGTGCGGAGACGATACCGCTTGTAACTGAGCCGAAAAGTTCAAAGCCGAGCGGATTTCCGACTGCTATAACAAGTTCGCCTACACGCAAATCATCACTGTTTCCGAATGTTGCGGGAGTAAATCCCGTTTCATCGATTTTCAGTACGGCAATGTCAGTTTCAACGTCGTATGCGATAATTTTTGCATCGTATTCATTTTTATCACTGAAAAGGACGGAAACGGCTTTTGCTTCGCCTGCATGGTATTCTTCGGAGCTGTCATATATTACATGGGCATTTGTAATTATATAGCCGTCCTCTGTCATTACAATACCTGTGCCTGTTCCAACAGCTTCCTGTGTTACTGATTCGGGCTGCTGAAACCCCCAGCCCCACGATGAATATTGTTTTGTAAATTCGAAAGTAGATGAAACACCGACAACGGACGGCATAATTTCGTCCACTATATCGGGCAGATATTTTGAATCGGTTCTTGATGCAATATCAAACAGTCCCGGAAGATTCTGCGGTTCCGGAACCGGTTGTTCACTTTTGTTGTCGGATTCTTTCGTTTCGTCCTCAATCTTACTCACGGGAGTGCTGCTCTCATCTGATTTTGACTCCTCGGACATATTGAACTTACTGTTATCCATGAATTTATATATCTGGACAGAGCCTGCACCTGCAACACCCATGCAAAGTAGAAATGCAATTACTTTAAGAAACGTATGATTTTTAGGTTTTTTCGGCTGAGGAGTTACCTCGGATTTATATTCATAATTATTGTAATCATTATAATTATTCTCGTCATTGTTATAAAAATCAGACATAAAAAAGACCTCGCAATTCCAATTTATAATTTATACTATAGGCTTTCCGTCAGCCGATAAATTATTCATTAACTATAATTATAACCTTGAATGTGATAAATATATGATAGGCTATGGAA